>CANQIW010000099.1 GCA_947624055.1 uncultured Lachnospiraceae bacterium | reverse complement strand
CGGCTCTCCGCGCGGGACTTCGCCAGGATCATCGGCAGGTGCAGGCTGACCGCGCCGACGTTGAAACGCCCCACGAATACCGGCACGTCGTCGTCATCGGCCGGCTTCATGCCGCCTCTCTCGTACCACGGGCTTAAGAACGCGCGGCAGCCCATCGGGCTGATGACCTTGCCGTACTTCTTGTACATGCTCGCGATATAGCCCTCGCCGGTCAGCGAAAGCCAGTCCGGATACATCGTCTTCGCCGAGCACTGGACGCCCTTCTCAAACACATCCTCACACAATCCGCCAGGACCGTGAAGATTCTCATCGTACAGGAACACGATCTTCGGGAAGAGCACCGGCTTCTTATTGCCCTTTTTGCCCTGACCTTCCCTGTGCACCTCGAGCAGGGAGATCGAGATCATCTTCTCGAACTCGCTTGTACCCAGGCCCAGCGTAACCGTCACGAACGGATAATCGCCGCGCGAGGAGCCGACCGTATTGAGCTTGTACTCAATGCCCTGCCAGCCCTGATCACAGTCTCTCTTGACCTTGTCGTGCGCGTACTGCTCCGCCTTCTCCGCCGCATGCTCCCAGGAAGCGTCGGCGTACTTCATGAATTCTTCTTTATATTTCCTGTAGCTCTTCTCCGCGTACGGGGCGAGGATCCTGTCCACCTCCGGCACCGTGAAGCCGCCGTACTGCTGCGCTGCCGTGCTCAGGATGATATCGCCCATCACATCAAACGCAGTGTCGAGCGTCTTCGGCTCATTGTACCAGACGTTGCCCATCTCGAAGCCGTCCTTCAGCACCGCGCCGACATTGAACAGACAGCAGTTCATCGTGTCGAGGCGCGCGGACTGGTCGTGGATATAGATATAGCCGTCCTTGCAGGCCTGCAGCTCATCGCGCGTCATAAAGAACTTGCGATAGAGCTCCTTGTTCAATTCGTTGAAGATCAGGCTGCGCTTCGTCGCCACGAGCGCGCTGTCCGTGTTCGCGTTGCTCTTGTCGCCGATGTAGCGGATCGACTGGCTCTTCGTGTAGACGTCGTCCATCATGTGGATGAAGTCCAGCTTGTAGTTGCGGTAGTCGCGGTAGCTCTTGGCCACGGCCGGGTTCACCGCCTCGAGCGCGCCCTCGACGATGTTGTGCATCTCCTGGATCGTGATGCCCTCCTTGCCCAGGGAGGCCGCCTTGTCCTTCGCGAAATCGCAGAGGAACTGCAGCTCCTCGTCCGTGAACTTGTAGAGGATGCGCGTCGCGGACTTGTTCACCGCTACGACGATCTTCTGAACGTTGAATTCTTCGTGGGTTCCGTCTTTCTTGATCACATACATAACTCAATTACCTCATTACACACTAGATATGGTGTTCTTCCTTACGTGTAAAAACTATATGTTGTACCGAGTATACAACCAATTTCGGCGTTTGTAAAGAAGAATCTTATTTCCGCGCGGAGTCTAATATGGACGATGTCGAGAAGTAGGTGCTGAAATTGGACGGATAGTTCTCGAGCACATAGCCTGTGATCGTGCGGCGCGTCTGGCGCAGGTATTTCGAATTCACCTCGAGATGGTCGCCGTCCGACCACATGCCGACGAGATAGCAGAAGCCCTGATTGTACAGAAGCGCCGCCTTCTCTGTCGTGTAGTCCACCTCGGAACCGTACGGATACAGCAGCGTATCGCACGCTCCGATCACCTGACCGACCGTGTCCTGCCACTTCGTAATATCCTCGCGCAGCGACTCGTACGACAGCTCTCCCATCTTCTGATAGCCATAGCCCTGTGTGGCAAAGGTCCAGCCGTCCTCGCGCAGCTTGTCCGCGATCGCCTTCACGGTCTGCAGGTTGCTCTCGTAATCCGGGCTGCTGTCCTCCTCAATCGCATAGCCGAACGCGCCCTTTACCCCGGAAAGTCCGATGATCCCGCGCGCTCCCTTGAAGGAAAAGTCCGGATGCTCCGCGATGAACTGCTCGACGACCGGCACGACGTCGTACGGGCCGATCAGGTCGTGCCCCTCCTCATCCGTGTAGACCGCCCCGACATTTCCGTCCCTGTCAAACGCAAGCCTCGTCGCCACGCCGTCTCCGTTGCGCACAGATTCATAGGTGAGATTCTCTACCGAGAGAATAAGCGGCTTGCGTCCCTCCGGAATCTTTGCATCCCGCTCGATCAGCGTAATATCCCCGTCCGCAGCCTCCGTCTTCTCCGCAAACGTGTGAAGATCGATCAGGATATAACCGCTGTCATAGAGCGTGTTCAGAATATTGTTAAACTCCTCCATCGTGATCATATTCTGCCTGTAAGTCGGGGAATATTCGTCCCCGTCGAACGCCCGGTCGGTGTCCACGACCAGGTTCGTAAAGCACAGATGCCCGACCGCACCGTCGTACACGTACATACTGTCCAGCTCTCTCTGGTAATTGGCAATCGCCTCAGCTGCACGTTCATCATCACGCAGCTCATCCGATGTCTGAAGCAGAGAGATCGCCTTCTCATAATCATACCGCTTCGCAAGCCCTTCCGCCTGCGCGAGCTGATCCTCCTGCGATTTCTCGAGCGCGGCCTCGGATTCCTTCCGCTCCCGCTCCGCTTTCATTTTCGGCGTTTCCACCGGCTCGTTGTTCTCATACTGCCCCAGCGTCCCAAGACACTCGGCGATCTGGTAATTGCGCACGCTCTTCGAACAGCCGCACAGCAAAAGCGCCGCGGCCGCGGCCGCGGCGAGCGTCAGGATTGCTCTTTTCTTTCCGGACATAGCGTTCCCCTTTTTCGACAGACAGATTCAAAATATGCTATATAATCGATTTTTGTATGTACTTTTACACCATATATTGTTATTCTACCAGAGTAGCTCCAAATGTACAAGCTCACATTTGAGATTCGGCAATAAAATTTTGTACGCGAAAACTGCCGCAGACGGTTCCGCTGCGGCAGTCTCATTTTCCGGTATATCGTTTGCGCGTTATGCCAGCAGCTCCTTCAGCAGCTTGTTCACCGCCCCCGGATTTGCCTTGCCCTTCATCGCCTTCATCGTCTGCCCGACGAGGAAGCCGAGCGCCTTGTCCTTGCCGCCCTTGTAGTCCGCGACGGACTGCGGGTTGGCCGCGATCACTTCCTCGACGACGCGCTTCAGCTCGCCCTCGTCGTTGACCGTCTTCAGGCCGTGCTCCTCGACGTACTTCTCCGGATCGGCATTGTCGTAAAAAATCCGCTCGAAGACCTCCTTCGCGACGGTCTGGTTGATCGTCCCCTCCTCGACGAGCTCAATCAGCTTCGCGAGGTATGCAGGGGAGAAGCCGAGCTCATCCGGCTCCATGTTCTCCTCCTTTAAAAGGCGCAGCGTCTCGCCCATCAGCCAGTTCGAAACCTTCTTCGGCCTGCCGCACAGGGCGGTCGTCTCCTCGAAAATATCGGCCATGCGCTTCGACTCGGTGAGGATCCCGGCGTCGTAGTCCGGGATGTCGAACTCCCTCTTGTAGCGCGCCAGCTTCTCGGTGCGCAGCTCCGGCTGACGATCCTTCACAGCCTGCAGCCACTCGTCGCTGATCACCACCGGCACGAGATCCGGATCCGGGAAGTAACGGTAATCATGCGCGTCCTCCTTGGAGCGCATCGGATAGGAATACTCTTTGTTGTCGTCCCAGCGGCGCGTCTCCTGGATGACCGGCTTGCCCTCCTCGAGCAGCTCGATCTGTCTGGCGCGCTCGCCGTCGATCGCGCGGGCGATCGCCTTGAATGAATTCAGATTCTTCATCTCAGTGCGCGTGCCGAACTTCTCTGAGCCGACCTCTCGGACCGAGAGGTTCACGTCCGCGCGCATCGAGCCCTCCTGCAGCTTGCAGTCCGAGGCGCCGAGATACTGGACGATCAGGCGCAGCTTGTCGAGGTACGCGATGACCTCGTCGGCGTTTCGCATATCCGGCTCGGACACGATCTCGATCAGCGGCACGCCGCTGCGGTTGTAGTCCACCAAAGAGCAGTCCTCCCACTCGTCGTGGACGAGCTTGCCGGCGTCCTCCTCCATGTGGATCTCATGGATACCGATCACTTTCTTGCCCGCCGCCGTCTCAATCTCTATGCCGCCGTCGTGACAGATCGGCAGGTAGAGCTGCGAGATCTGGTAATTCTGGGGATTGTCCGGGTAAAAATAATTCTTGCGGTCAAATTTGCAGTACTGGTGGATCTGGCAGTTCGTCGCGAGGCCGACCGCCATCGCGTACTCCACCACCTGCCTGTTCAGCACGGGCAGAGAGCCCGGCATCCCGGTGCAGACCGGGCAGGTGTGGGTGTTCGGCGCGCCTCCGAACGCGGTGGAACAGCCGCAGAAGATCTTCGTCTTCGTCGCGAGCTCGACGTGAACTTCCAGTCCGATGACTGTCTCATACTGTTTCGCCATCTCAACCCACCTCCTTTGCCGCGGAACCGGCCGCCTGCATATTATCCAGCGCCGCTTCGCCCGCCGCAGGCTCCGGCGCGGCCCAGCGCCCTCTCGCCTGCTCATACGCATATGCCGCGCGGATGATCTTCTTCTCTTTAAAGCAGTCTCCGATCAGCTGTACGCCGATCGGCAATCCCCTGCCGTCCGTGCAGACCGGCACGGAGATCCCCGGCAGTCCGGCCAGATTGACCGAGATCGTGTAAATATCGCCCAGATACATCTTCAGCGGATCGCTCAGGGACTCGCCAAGCTTCGGGGCGGTCGTCGGCGACGCCGGCGCCAGGATCACATCGTATTTCTCAAACGCGCGGTCGAAGGACTGTTTGATCAGCGCCTTCGTTCGCAGTGCTTTCAGATAGTAGGCGTCATAGTAGCCGGAGCTCAGGACAAAGGAGCCGAGCATGATCCTGCGCTTCACTTCCTCGCCGAAGCCCTCGGAACGGCTCTTCTTGTACATGTTGTGCAGACCCTCGTAGTCCTTCGCGCGGTAGCCGTACTTCACGCCGTCAAAACGCGCGAGGTTCGAGCTCGCCTCCGCCGACGCGATCACATAGTAAGCCGGGATCGCGTATTCCACGAGGCTTAAGTCAAACTCCTCAACCACGGCGCCTTTTTCGCGCAGCACGTCCGCCGCCTGCATGACCGCGGCGCGCACCTCGTCGTCGAGTCCCTCGCCCAGATAGTCGGACGGGATTCCGACTCTCAGTCCCTTCACGTCGTCTGCCAGCGCGGAAGTGAAATCCGTCTCCCTCCGGTCGATCGATGTGCTGTCCTTCCTGTCATACGATGTGATCGTCTCAAGGATCGCGGCGCAGTCCGACACGTCCTTCGCGATCGGCCCGATCTGGTCGAGCGACGAGCCGTAGGCGACCAGCCCGTAGCGTGAAACCGTCCCATAGGTCGGCTTCAGGCCTGTCACGCCGCAGAACGACGCCGGCTGGCGGATCGAGCCGCCCGTGTCGGAGCCCAGCGCGTAAGGCGCCTCGCAGGCTGCCACAGCCGCGCAGGAGCCGCCCGATGAACCGCCCGGCACATGCTCTAAGTTCCACGGATTTCTCGTCGGCCCGAACGCCGAGGTCTCCGTCGTGCTTCCCATCGCGAACTCGTCCATGTTCGTCTTTCCGAGGATCACCGCCCCGGCTTTCTGCAGATTCAGAACAGCCTCCGCGGAGTAGGTCGGCACAAAATTGTACAGGATCTTCGAGCTGCACGTCGTCTTCAGACCCTCCGTGCAGATGTTGTCCTTCACTGCCACAGGCACGCCGGCAAGCGCCCCGGTATATTGCCCGGATTCAATCCCCTTCTGCACCTCGTCCGCCCGCGCAAGCGCGCCCTTTGCATCCACGGTCACAAAGCCGCCCACCGCGCCGTCCGTCTGCGCGATCCGGTCGAGCGACGCCTGCACCGCCTCGCGAACCGAGATTTCCTTTTCCTTTATTTTCCTGCCCAGCTCGAGGGCAGTCAGATCTGTCAGCTGCATATATTTTCCTTTCCTGCCGCCATACCGCCAGGGCAATCCCCGAATTTCCTGAGTCTTGTCCGGCGTGCTCTCCTGCATCGCACTTCAGGCGGCACACTGCCATTTTTCGGACAACCCGACGGCTGTCCGGCTTTGATCCGTCCCGATTGGGAGCTCAGTCACTCAACCGTCTTCGGCACCTTGAACGCGCCGTCCTTCTCCTCCGGGGCGTTCGCAAGGATCTCCTCCCGCTCGTCCCCATTCGTCACCACGTCCTCACGGAACACGTTGTTGACCGGGAACACGTGCGAGAGCGGTTCGACGCCCGACGTGTCCAGCTCGTTTAATTTATCGACGTAATCGAGCATCCGGCCGATGTCATGCTTCGCCTGCTCTTTCTCCTCATCGGAGAGCTCCAGCTTCGCCAGTATCCCGACATACTCGATCGTCTCATCACTGATGATGTTCGCCATAGCTTTTCCTTCAAAGACCCCTTCACATCTTTCAAAAAAGCCTCCGGGATCCCTTCTCCTTCCTTTTACTATTCTCTGCCGCAAAATGCGGTATTTTCTTCCTCACAGTTTCCGCGCACACGCTTTCCAAATGTATACTTTGCAGAGTTGCGAGGTGCCCATATGGTATGTCATCCGGCGCATTTAGACGCGCCGCAGATTTACACACCGTCAGAAGCTCGGAACGAGATGCGCCCCGGCTCCGTCGTTCGCGTACAGGAGCTCAAGCTCTTCCCCATCCGTGAACGGGATGCGCCAGAAGACCGGATGATAGCTGTCAACTCCCGCGTCGATGCTCTTGCCTTCCCGATTGACCCGAACACTGACCGAACCGTAAGAATACTCGTCGTCCGCATCGTCCAGTATCAGATTGTAGATCCCGGCCGGGAAATCCCTTCCAGCCATCAGGCCATCCTCTACCTGTACTTCTTCAAGCCCCTGCTGCGGCTCGCGCTCCTTGCGGACAGCGCCCGGATCGCTGAGCCCCTCAAGCTCCACGCCCTCGGAGTCAAGGCCTGTCTCCACCACGAACATCGTCCCCTCGCTCAGGGCGATCCTGTCGGAGTATTGATGATAGGGGCAGTCCTCGTCCCAGAAATCCCGGTACGTCGCCTGCCGGTCGGGCGAGTAGAGCGTCAGCTCCGTGTAATCATACTTGTCAGCGTCCGCCTCCTGCCAGCTCACATCCGCGCTCTCTCCGCGGCAGCAAAGCTGGTATTCCCCGGCCGGAAGGTCGTAACCCACCTCGTAGACGCCGGGATCCAGGGCGATGCCGTAATACCTTTCGTCGTCCTCGTCCCACGAGATAGCCTCCGGCCCTTCGTCGTGAACGGCGCTTCCTCCCAAAATGCCGGTACCGCCGTTACTCCTCCTGTATTCGATCAGCTTCTGCGCCACGATCGGGAACACGACAAACAGAAGAAGGACGATCACAAACAGGATCTTTATGAACCTCCCGCTCTTTCTGCGCACCGTGCCGGTCTGGCTGCGCTGCTTCAGCTCTCTTCGCCGCGCCGCGGTGGATTTCGCAGCAGCAGAACCTGCGGCTGTGCCTCCTGCCATACTCCGCGCTGTGCCCTGCGGTACCCGAGACAGTGTGGATGCGGGCGATGTCCAGGTCTTTGTGGATCCCGCCGATGTGGCGGCTGCCGTGTCCGCTCCCGCAGCTGTTCCTGCGTACGAGCCCGCAGCCGTTGTCGTCCCTGCGGCTGCGTTCCTTCTCTGGTAATGCTCCAGACCGGCCGTCGCGGGCTGCTTCTTCCGCTTCCACGGCCAGTTGTCCCCGTAACCGTTGTCCTTGTTCAGATGATCCTCACAGTCCCCGCGGTGAAACAACGCCGCAGATTTCTCATTGTGAGTGTTCAGATGATATT
>CANQIW010000098.1 GCA_947624055.1 uncultured Lachnospiraceae bacterium | reverse complement strand
AAATCGCGGGCCGGATTGAACAGCAGGTACGACAGGAATGTGAACATCACAAACACTGACAGCGCCAGCAGGACCGCGTCGTGAAGAAGCTGCGGGTCAAGATTAAACAGTCGTTCCAAGATTTCGCCTCCTCTCCCTATATATTTACTTTATGCCGTGCCGACTCTCGAAAATCTTCGGTTTTCCCGCCAAAGTGCGCTTTGCCACCAGACTCGAAACAACCTCGCCAAACAGCAAATATGTCGGTCGCGGACGTTCGCCAATCTTACTTTAACTTTCCGATCAGCGGATTCGCAAACAAGAGAATAAACGCGATCGCGAGACCGTAAAGACCGGTCGTCTCCGCGACGGCCTGTCCGAGAAGCATCGTAGACGTAATATCGCCCTTCGCTCCCGGATTGCGTCCCACTGCCGACGCGCCGTGACCCGCCGCGATACCCTGGCCTACACCCGGGCCGATACCAGCGATCAGTGCAAGACCAGCGCCGATTGCTGAACAAGCTAATACCAATCCTTCATTTGTGATACCTTCCATGATGATACCTCCTGTAAATTATTGTTTTCTGAATTTTCTTGTTTTTCGTTTTTACTTTTGCCTCCACCGTTTCACCTTGAAGCTGCAGCTGAGACTTTAAAGTTTTTACTACGTTTCTACTTTTACCTCCGCCGTTTCATCTCAGACAGAGTATCCGGCTTTTGACCGATCTTTCTTTCCGCTTCCCGGGGAAACCTACCCCTCCGCTCCCGGAAGCTTGTCTGTCACAAATACCATCGTCAGCATACAGAACACGTACGTCTGTATCGCGCCTGAAAATACATCAAAATAGATGTGCAGGAAGCCCGTCCAGCCGATAGCAAACCTGGACAGAAGCGAATAGATCAGCGACATCATGACCGTGCCGGACAGGACGTTTCCGAACAGACGCAGCGACAGGGAAAACGGCACTGCGATCTCGCCGATCAGATTGATCGGAAACAGGAACGGCAGCGGCTGGAACAACCCGGTAAACGCGCCAAATTTGTTGTATTTGATGTTGTTGTACTGGATGATCCCAAACGTGATCAGTCCGAGCGGGAGCGTCACGCCGTAATCCGCCGTGGGCGGCCGCAGTCCGAACAGACCTGAGATGTTGCTGATAAAAATAAAGATAAAAATGGATCCGATGTAGTTCCGGAACTTCTTCGCATGGACGCCCATGCTGTTCTCCACCATGTTGTCGAGCATCTCGACGACGATCTCCACAACGTTCTGAAAACCGGACGGATACTTCTGCGCATGACTGATCGTGATCCTTGCCGCGATCGCGAACGCGAGGATCAGCAGCATGACGATCAGTATGGCGACGTGCGTCGTCGTGATCCAGAACGTCTGTCCGAACAGCTTGTAGCTGAAGACGCCGTGGATCATGAAATCCACATCCGATCCGGAAGCTGCCAGCAAATTCGCAGTCTCCACGTTTCCTCCTCCTTTCCCACATACTCTGTATAATTAATCAGTAATCGCGGCGTGAAACATGTACCCTCAGAGCACTCCCGACCGATTCTGAATAATTACCGAAACAATAATCTGTCTCCGACAGAAACTACTTTCCGGATCTCTCCAGAAATTTATGCACCAGCGGCTGCAGGAACGCCCCGAACTTCAGACAGAGCACCCCGACAAAATACGCCATCACATAACCGAACTTCAGATAATGTACCGCTGCCGCGGCCAGAAGGATGATCACCGTGCGCAGAAGATACGCCCTGCGCATGTACCCCTCCGCATCCTTCGGCTGCATGTCCAGCGCCCGATCGATCGACCGGTACATATGCGCCGCCAGCACAACCGCCACGGCAATCCCGATCCACAGCCCCGTGGCAAACAAAAACCTCAGCCCGGAGAACTGGGGATAAACGCCGGTAATGACCAGATCAATGATCTCTATCACAGCGCCCGACGCCAGAATGCCGCAGATCAGCTCCAGAAGCGTGTCATTGATTTTCCTTTTCATTTTTCTGCCTTTCCTTCGATGACGGCGGCTGTATCTGCTTCAAAAGAATCCATGTATTTCTTGCCCCGGCCAATATACCGAGAATCAGAAGAACCGCTGTGACAGACCAGCCGTAACGCTCATCCAGCCAGCTCCCGACAAAAGCGCAGAGCACAACAGGAGCGAGCATACTGACGCCCAGCTGAGTCACCATCGCAAGAGAACGCACGATCTCATTCTTTTTTTTCATTTCTGTCTCTCCCAGACCCACTCCTCTATATTAATGTATTTTGCCATATATGTCCAGAATTTATTGATTATTATTATTTTAACAATCTTTGCTGGGACAGATTTCCCGCAGGATCTCCATCACTGTCAGCAGAGTGACCGGACCAAGCGCAACCCCGGCCGGACCGTACAGATACAGTCCGGCATAGACGACCACAATCATGACAAACGGGTAAATGCCCAGCTTTTGCCCGATCAGTCTCGGCTCAAGGAACTCACGCACGACATAGGTCAACAGAAACAGTCCAAGGTAACAGGCAGCCAGACGGATCTTTCTCCGAAACAGCAAAAACACAGCCATCGGAACCAGCACTGTCCCTGTGCCGACAAAAGGCAGCGCGTCCATCATCCCGATCACGATGCCGAGTACCAGAAAGTACGGGTTGCCCATCACCCACAGCCCCGCCGTACACAGTACAATGATCACCGCGATGATCATAAACTGCGCCTTCATGTACATTCCGCCCTGCTTCCACATCCGGTCCGTGATGTTGTGGATATGCCGGTAAATCGTATACTCCTGCAGCCTTTCGATCATCTCGTCGTAATCCTTCATCAGCAGGATCACCGCGACAAAAAGCATGAGCAGGAACAGCCCGCCATCCATCAGCTTCTTAAGGTACCGAACAGAATAATTCACAATCCCCGGCACAATATAAACGCGGATTTGCTCCGTCGCATGCTCCAGGCTGGAGTAAACGAAATCGCGAAGCTCGTCGACCTGTATCCCAAAGCTTTTCTCAGCCATATGACAGCATCCGTCCACCCACCCGCAGAAGCAGTTATAATAGTAATCAAAATTTATCGCGATCTTTCGGATCTGTCCCATCAGCAGACAATAGAAATAATAAAACGCGAATGTCATGCCCGCAAGCAGAATAACCAGCAGAACAGAAACAATCACTTCCTTTTTCCAGGGCAGTTTCTTCCGTATCGCTTCCGTCACCGGATTCAGCAAATGCACCAGCATATAGGCGATCAAAAAAGGAATCACATACGGCAGCAGATATCGATACACAAAATAGACCGCCAATGTAATTCCTGTCACTGTAAATATTTTTTTCCCTTCCTCCATACCTCGCACCTTCCGACCGTTTTCTCGTTACAGTTCCCTTTGAAACCTTCTTTTCACGGAATTGTAATGCTTTTCTCATGCAGAAATTCCGGATTTCCGCACAGAATACTTTGTGTTTAGTATGGAAAAATTTATTTTTTCTTATGCATGCTCCCGCGCAATGCCCGCCGACGATCTTTCGGATCCAAAGTGCGAAAAGATCTCCGACAGCGGTGCTGTCTCAAACGTCATTTGTTCGCCGGAGACAGGATGCCGAAACGTAAGCGAAGCCGCGTAGAGCGCAAGCGGGATCCCTCCGGTATTTTTTTCAGAAAAAAGCTTTTTATCAGGCTCCGTCAGAAATTCCTGCCACTGTTCATTGTATTTCCTATCGCCGTACAGCGGCAGTCCGGCGTGCGCCATCTGCACCCGAATCTGGTGATGCCGGCCGGTCTTCAGTTCAATCTCCGCGAGAAGGCAGCTTTTTTCCGGCGCGGCATTGCGTTCTCCAATCACCCGAAACGAAAGCTCGGCGCGCTTCGCGTCACGGCAGCTTTGTTTTGTCACTGAGGAAATGTTCGTTCTCCCGTCCTTCACAAGATAATCGACAAGTCCGTACTCTCTGCCGGATTCAAAAACATTTCCGTTACACACACAGCACACCGCCTGATAAAGCTTTTTCACGCTCCCGTCCGAAACCTGCCGAGACAGCCCGGCCGCGGCCTGTTTTGTCTTTGCAAACACAAGAACGCCTTCCACCGGCTGATCCAGCCGATGAACGACATAGATCGACGGCACTTCCTCCCGGACGGCTTTTTTCCCGGATCTTTCCGCAGAAGCATCCCCGCGCCTCATCCGCTCTTCGGCAAGATGGTTCCTCAGGATGCTGACCATATCCTTCTGTCCGATCTTTGCGCTCTGCACCGCTATGCCCGCCGGCTTATGACAGACGATCAGCTCCGCATCCTCATATAAAATTCTTAATTCTTCGTTCCTATCGTCCGTCATTCTGCCGTCCTTTCATTTCCGGCCGCGTACAGGAAAGGCCTCTCACATCTTGAAGCGATAGCCGACTCCCCAGATTGTCTCGATGTACTGTGGCTTCGAGGACTGCTTTTCAATCTTCTCGCGGATCTTCTTGATGTGCACCGTGACTGTTGCAATATCTCCGATCGATTCCATATCCCAGATCTCCTTGAACAGCTCCTCCTTTGTGAACACATGATTCGGATTCTGTGCAAGGAAAGTCAGCAGATCAAATTCCTTCGTCGTGAAATTCTTCTCCTCCCCATCGATCCAGACGCGGCGTGCCGTCTTGTCAATCTTGATACCGCGCACCTCCACGATATCATTTTCCTGAACATTGCTGTTCACCAGACGTTCATACCTCGCAAGGTGCGCCTTCACACGCGCGACAAGTTCGCTGGGAGAAAACGGCTTCGTCATGTAATCGTCCGCCCCGAGACCGAGCCCTCGAATCTTATCGATATCGTCCTTCTTGGCTGAGACCATAATGATCGGCAGATTCTTTTTCTCACGGATTTTCCTGCAGATCTCAAATCCGTCCAGCCCCGGGAGCATCAGATCCAGAATGATCAGATCAAATTCCTCCTGCAGCGCCCGCACAAGTCCCTTATCACCGGAATTTTCAATCTGCACCCCAAAGCCGGACAACTCCAGATAGTCACGCTCCAGGTCCGCAATTGCCGTTTCGTCCTCAATGATCAGAATCTTTCTCATACAGAAAATCCTCCCTGTGTTTCGTACCCGCCTGACTTTTCACACCCTGCGCCTTCACGTCTTTGGCGGAAAAGGTTTTGGCCTCCATATATTTCCGGATCACAAAATGCATGACAGTCCCCTCGCCAACCCTGCTGGTCGCCCAGATCCTGCCGCCGTGATCTTCGACGATCTTCTTCACGATGGACAATCCAATCCCGCTGCCTCCCTGCGCCGAGTTGCGCGATTGATCCGTCCGGTAGAAACGGTCAAAAATCGAGACAAGCTCCTGATTCGGAATGCCTTTTCCGTTATCCTCCAGCTCAACCTGGACAAAATCCCCGACATCCATCACGCGAAGCTGAACATACTTCTTGTCCTTGTCCATATATTTGACCGAGTTTCCGATAATATTGTTGATGACCCGTTTGAGCTGTTCCGCGTCCGCGATGATCAGCGTGCCGGTCTCCACCGTGTTAATGTAGGAGAACACGATACTCCGCTCGCGCATCTCCAGGCCGACTTCCTCGGCGCAGTCGTCAAAGTACTCCGCGACGTCGATCCTGCTGAAATTGTAAGGGATTTTGTTCGTGTCGATCTTGGAATAGAAGGTCAGCTCATTGATCAGCCTGTCCATATCATTCGCCTTGATGTAGATCGTGCGGATGTACCGGTCCATCTTTTCAGGCGTATCCGCGACGCCGTCCATGATGCCTTCGACATAGCCCTTGACCGCCGTGATCGGCGTCTTCAGATCGTGGGAGATGTTGCTGATCAGCTCCTTGCTCTGGCGGTCGAACGCTCTCTTCTCCTCGTCCAGATCCTTCAGCCGCTGTCGCATTTCATCGAAGTCCCGACAGAGCTCGCTGATCTCATCCTTGCCTTTTACATCCAGTTCAAAATCAAAATCCTCCTCCTTAATGCGATGCGTCGCCTCGCTGAGCTTCTGCAGCGGCGTATGCACGCCGGTATAGATCCAGACGATCATAAGAAACGCCGCAAAGACCAGGATCACGACGATCGAGATCAGCAGGTCGAGAACCAAACGGCCATTCTGCGCGATGATCTCGCTCACAGAGGAAACAATAAAGATGCTCAGCTCCGAGCCCCCTTCCTCTGACGTCCTGCTCGATTCTGTTGAACTGTCCCCATCCCCTGAGACGGCTTCCGCCCCGGCACGAAATACCTCAACATCGAGCTGCTTCACAAACACCCGGATATCTCTGCCGATGTACGAGCCCCCGTCCGGCGTACTGCTGAAACTGCGAAACTTCGGCAGCGCCTCAAAAAGCCTGCCGATCTCCTCCCCGGAACCGTTATAAAAGAGCTCTCCGTCCTTCCGGACAAGCAGATAAGAGTGCTTCTCCAGAAGCTTTTCATTGATCTGTTCCAGATAGGATTCCTGCAGAAACTTCTGCGGATCGCTGTCCGATTGCTCCGTCAGCTGCTCAAAGATCCCCTGCGTCGTCTGCCCGATCAGCCGCATGGAGTCGGAAATATTCTCCACAGAAACCGATACCCCGTAATTCTGCTCGATCGCGTGTCTCTTAAATCTGGTAAAGCCCCAGAAAACAATGCTGAATAAAAGAAACGGCACCAGAATGATCACCAGAAACGCGATGATCAGCCTCGTCTTTAACTTCATACGTTCACCCGAAATTATCCTGTTTACTATGTGTCATTTCAGTATACCATGTCCCATCGCTTTTTTCATCTAAACATTATCCGATAATTCTAAACTTTTTATAAAATATATCACATATGCCTTATAAAAAACAACTTAATATTGAATTAATGTTGTATAAATGTTATTATACCTATGCCGTCGACACTTTCCGGCGAAGGGAGGTGGTGATATGCAAATTTTAAGTTCGTTCTATATTTCTATTATAGCGGGCATCCTGTGTTATTACATCTGTAAGTGGTTAGATAGAAAATAGAACGACACAAAATGAAAACCCAGAGAGTGGCAGCTCTCCGGGTTTTCTGTTTTTTCTTTTGCAAATCTTAAGTTCGTTCGACACAAGTCATAGCTATAATATAACAAGCATTCTTTTTTGTCAAGCGCAATTATAATTATTTGCATTCAGGATAGACGCTTATTTCTCATCAGCACGACCAGGCACGCTCCGGACATGAGCAGCAGCGTCAACCAGGTCAGAATCGGGGTGTCGTCCCCGGTGGTAGGCGACATAGAGCTGCCGCAGGAGTTTGACAGTTGAATAAAAGAAAAATTACTCGCAGGCCGCATAAGACCTGCTTTCTTTTTGCCAACTTTTTTGTTTTATTATATTGCAATGTATTGGTACTATCACGAATTCAGGATCACACAGGCCGTACAGATGCCATCCTGGATTTTATAGTTGATCTCCCCCTGATACCTGATCGATGAGGAAATGATACTGTCAATTCCGATCCCTCGCGCAGCCGGCAGTCCGTTTTCCAGCTTCAGCTCCGTGCCGCAGGGATTACTGGCGGCAATCACCGTTTTATTCCCCACGTTTCTGATATGGATCTGAATAGGGCCAGAGCTTTTCCGCGCGACGCAGGCGTTCAGCGCATTTTCCAGAAGGTTGGCAAGGATCGCCACAAAATCTACATCGGCGACCGGCGACTGTGCCGGGGTATCCGCCTGGGCAATGTATTCCACGCCCGCCTCTTTCGCCTTCCCCGCGTAGGAGCTCAGGATGCCGTTGACCGTGACGTTCGGACACCATGCGGGAAAACTCTCTGACGCTTCTTTCGTCTGCCCTAAATACGCCAGGATTCCCTCCGTGTCGCCCTCCTGCGCCATAGCCGCGATCCGCTCGTCGTGAT
>CANQIW010000097.1 GCA_947624055.1 uncultured Lachnospiraceae bacterium | reverse complement strand
TGCGCGTCACGTACTACAGCTTCGGCCCGGATTTCCTGCGCGGCACCTGGGCGCAGCATGTGGTGATGGCGCTCGCGGTCTTCACGATCGTGTACGGCTGCAGCCGCGCGGTCAAGGAGACGCATATCAAGCGCAGACTGGCCTGGTCGACGGTCAGCAATCTGTCGTATATTCTGTTCGGCGCCGCGATCATGACTCCGCTGGGGCTGGTCGGCGCGCTGAGCCATATGGTCGCGCACGCGGTCATGAAGATCTGTTCGTTCCTGTGCGCGGGCGCCGTGATCTGCAAGACGGGGCGCGAGTACGTGCACCAGCTGGACGGCTTCGGCCGGAAGATGCCGAAGGTGTTTGCCGCCTTCACGGTGGCCGCTCTGGCGCTGATGGGCGTGCCTGGGCTGTGCGGCTTCATCAGCAAGTGGCAGCTCGTGCGCGCGGCCGTGGACAGCCGTGATCCGCTGGCCTACATTGGCGTGGCGGCGCTGATGATCTCGGCGCTTCTGACGGCGATCTACATGCTCACGATCGTTGTGCGGGCGTTTTTCCCGCGGAAGGATTTTGACTATGATACGATCCGGGATGTGAAGGATCCCGGCTGGAAGATGCTCCTGCCGTTCGCGATCTTCGTGATCGTGATCGTGACGATCGGCCTGCACTCGCGGCCGCTCATTCAGGGGCTGGAATCAATCGCGGCGCAGCTGCCGTAGGAAGGAGGGACGGATATGAAGAGCAATTTTATTCTGGCGTTTCTTGTGTTCTATCCGTTTCTCGGCGGATTTCTCGCGTGGCTCGCGGGACGGCACGGCGAGGCGCTGTTGAAGCTGATAAACGGGCGGCTTGGGGCTTCCCGCGTCAACGGACGTTCTCAGTCTCCGGGGGATAATGGTTCGGGTGAACAGGTATCCCGGGCGGAGAAGAAGCGATTAGATATTTCTGGAAGGAATGTTTCGGAAACCTCGGGAAAATAATAAGCGGTAAACTCGGCACAGACAATAACGCCTGCCGCGATTACACGGCAAACTTCATCGTGATAAGCGAGTTCCTCGTCATGGCGGTTCTGTTCCTGTGCTACGCGTCCGCGGCGGGAGAGGGCGCGGTGGCGGCGTGCCGGATCCCCGGGATCTGCGGATTCGGGCTCTCGTTCACGCTCGACGGCTTCCGCCTGATCTACGGCTCGGTGGCCTGTCTGATGTGGATGATGACGACGATTCTGTCGCGGCAGTATTTCGCGCACCATCACAACCGGAACCGCTTCTATCTGTTCCTGCTGCTGACCTTCGGCGCGACGATGGGCGTGTTCCTGTCGGCGGATCTGTACACGACTTTCATCTTTTTTGAGATCATGTCCTTTACCTCTTATGTCTGGGTGGCGCAGGAGGAGAACGCTCCGTCGCTGCGGGCGGCGCTCACATATCTGGCGGTCGCGGTGATCGGCGGACTTGTGATGCTGATGGGGCTGTTTCTGGTGTACCACGAGCTCGGGACGCTGGAGATGGCGCGGCTTTTGCCGGCGGCGCGGGAGTATCTGAAAACAGCGGTAGAAAGTGGAAATGTAATTACGAATACAGTAACAGGAGGCGCAGACGGTCTGGTATCGGGCGCCTCTGAAGCAGGTACCAGCGTTCTGGCATCGGGCTCTGCAATCGCGATGACGCTTGCGGGACGCCGTGGTCTCTTATATGCGGCGGGCGCCTGTATGCTCTTCGGTTTCGGCGCGAAGGCCGGCGCGTTCCCGCTGCATATCTGGCTCCCGAAGGCGCATCCGGTGGCCCCGGCTCCGGCGTCCGCGCTGCTGTCCGGCATTCTGACAAAGACCGGCGTCTTCGGCGTGCTCGTCACGACGAGCGGATTGTTCCTGCACGATAAGACCTGGGGCAGCCTGATCCTCGCGATCGGCGTACTCACGATGTTCGGCGGCGCGCTGCTCGCGGTCTTCTCGATCGACCTGAAGCGCACGCTCGCCTGCTCCTCGATGTCGCAGATCGGCTTTATTCTGGTGGGCGTCGGGATGCAGTGCCTGCTCGGCGAGGAGAATGCGCTCGCGGTGCATGGGACGCTTCTGCACATGGTGAACCACTCGCTGATCAAGCTGGTGCTCTTCATGGCGGCGGGCGTGATCTTCATGAATACGCACTCGCTGGATCTCAATGAGATCCGCGGCTACGGCAGAAAGAAGCCGTTGCTGAAGGCGATCTTTCTGGTCGGCGCGCTGGCGATCGGCGGTATCCCGTTTTTCGGCGGCTACATCAGCAAGACGCTGCTGCACGAGAGCATCGTGGAGTACGGCGGCGGCTGGCTGATGCGCGCGGTCGAGTACACCTTCCTGTTCAGCGGCGGTTTAACGGTCGCCTACATGACGAAGCTGTTTGTGGCGATTTTTGTGGAGCGCAATGAGAGCGTGGAGCGCCAGAGAAAATATGACAGGCAGAAAGACTACATGAACGGCGCGAGCACGTTCGCTTTAGCCGGGAGCGCAGTGGTTCTCCTGATCTGGGGGCTGTTCCCGCACGGACTGATGGACCGCGCGGCTGAGATCGGCCAGGGGCTGATGCAGCTTGAGGAGTTCGGGCATGTGGTGGATTACTTCAGCCTGAAAAACCTCTCCGGCGCTATGATCTCGATCGCGATCGGCGCACTCGTCTATCTGTTTGTGATCCGCGGGGTGCTGATGCGGCAGGAGGAGAGAGAAAAGGTTGTGAAAGGCAGAGCCGCGGGAGAGAGAACTGTGAAAAAGGCGGCTGCAAGAATGACAAACGCGGGCGGAAGGCTGGCCTATGTGGATTTATGGCCGACCTGGCTCGATCTTGAGAATCTGATCTACCGTCCGCTGCTTCTGGAATTTCTGCCGGCGGTGTTCGGCGTGTTCTGCAGGACGCTCGACAGCTTTGTCGACCTGATTGTCGTGGCGCTGCGCAGGACGGTCTACCGCGACAGTCCGCTGCCGCACGAGCGCCCGGAGGGCAATATCGTCACGGCGGCTCTGGGGCATGTGATGAATTCCTTCCAGGGCATCGCGAACCATACCTGGCGCCGACGCAGACTGGTGCACAAGGATTACGTGCATGTTCTCGCGATGCGGAACACGGCGCTGAAAGAGAACAACACGATCATCGGGCGCAGCCTGTCGTTCGCGCTGCTGATGTTCGGCATCGGACTGTGCCTCACGCTGATTTATATTTTGTGGTGGTAGAAATGTTTTTTATTGATACAGCACCACCGGATAGCCTATGGTGGCTGTATTGTAGATCAGTCTGGCGGCTTCCAGCGGCAGGTTGACACAGCCGTGGGAGCCGTCGCCTTTGTAGATTTCCCCGCCGAATTTATCGCGCCAGGTGGCGTCGTGCAGGCCGTAATTGCCGTAGAACGCCATCCAGTAGCTGACTTCTTCGCTGTATCCCGGACCGTCGAGCGTGTCGGGCGACGCCTTATAGTACACATAGTAGACGCCCTCCGGAGTCTCACAGTCCGGCTCTCCGGAATTGCCCGAAACGCAGTCGCTCTCAAGAAGCTTTCTGCCATTTTTGTAGAGACAGACTTTCTGGTTTTTGAGATCGACCTCCACATAGCCGTCTTTCAGATCGCCGCGTTCGCCTGCTTTGGCTGTCGCGGCTTTCTCTTTCCAGACGGGAGTCAGGAAGAGGGACTGATTCGTTCCGAGATATTTTTCAAGCATGGCTTTCGTCTCTTTCCGGTCAAGTTTCTGCCCGGTATCTCCCATATATACGGTGATCTCTTTCCCGCTGTCGGTGCAGAACTGCACCGGATCCCCCGGCGTGTCGTACTTTTCGGCGAGCCGTGCGACGAAGGCGTCGAGATAAGAAGGGTCGAGGACAAATTCGTGATCCGCGTTTTCCGAGATATGAGCGGACAGTTCTTTCGCGGTGATCGTCTCGGTCTGCGTGTCAAACTGCAGAGTCAGGCGCAGGCCGCTGTACGGCCCGTCGTCTCCGTAGGGATTGACCAGATCGGTGTCGGCACAGTGTCCGGTGCTGATTTTTGTGTGTTCAAATTTCCACATCTGAGAAAATTCCCCGGTATAATCCGCCAGAACGACCGGATCTCCGGAATAGGGCCGGGAGTCGGCGAGCGTCACATACTGATCAAAGACTGTCCGGATATAACAATAGCCGTTCGGGGCTTCTTCAATGATCCAGGACTGCGTGTCAGAGGCATCGGTGTCTCTTGGGTGCTCCTTCGCCGTGGTGACAGCGGAGTCGGTCTTCGGATATTCGTCTGCCGTGGTGACGACGAGGCCGTTCACTGAAAGCTCGGTCTCTTCGGCAGCGTCTGCGGCGGAGTCGGTCTTCGGATATTCGTCTGCCGTGGTGACGACGAGGCCGTTCACTGAAAGCTCAGTTTCTTCAGCCTCGTCTGCGGCGGGGTCATCGCCGGCTCCGGCGGTGAGCGCCTCGCCGGTGTGCCTGGCTCTGATTCGGAACAGCCCGTTCGAAAGCTCATCCACAGAGAACTTTTGCTGGTTGATATCCAGAGAACGGTAAAGCTGCGCGGTTTTAAGATCCTTGTCCCGGACCGTGCAGTATCGGATGTCCAGCACATAATCGGGGTTCTGGGCGCTTGAGATCTCATACAATCCGGGGTCGACGCCCCGCGTGTAGGACGGAACCTTCGGAGGGGAAGGGGGCAGTTCTATTTTTCCGCCCTGTTCCGGAAGCTGTATAACGACGGAATCTTCGGGATTGTGGATGTCCGGGATCTCCTCGACTTCCACGATCTCAATATCGACCGCGGACACGGTCAGGCTTCCAAAGCAGACGGCGCCCGTGAGAACCGCGGACAGCAGAACAGGACAATGCGGGATACGGCAACGTTTCATAACAGGTTCCTCCATGAAACAATATATAAATGATTCTAACATAAAACAGCGTGAAAAGACAGAACCTTTTTACGAGGATTTACTATTTGCCTTTTTTATGGTAAGATGTTCGCGAAAGCGCCGGATCCCGGCAGATGTGGATGCGGGTCCCGGCGCGGATCAAAGGGAAAAGGCGGATGGAGACGGTATGTTCCGCCGGATGGGTGAACGGATAAAATCATGAAGGCGGGAAATTTTATGAAGCCAGTATGTTTTAAAGCAACTGTGGGAACTGTCGTTTTGGCGGCGGCGCTTTTTGCCGGCGGCTGTGAGATGGGCAGCGCGACCGGAAAGAAGACGCTCGCGGCGCAGGAAGCCATGGACAACGGCGAATATGAGCAGGCGCAGCAGCTTTTTGCGGAAGCGGCGAGAGACGGCGAAGAGCAGATGCTCGCCTATCGGGGACTGGGTATGGCGTATATGGAGCTGGCGCAGTACAATGAGGCGGCGCAGGCGTTTGAGGCGGCGCTGGATTCTGCGGACAGCCGTATGGAGGACAACGTTCTGGACGTCGAACTGTATCTTGCCACGTCGCAATACCGCGGCGGCAGATACGACGATACGGCGGCGACCTGCGACCATATTCTTGAGAGCTTTGAGTCTGCCGACGCGTATTTTCTGCGCGGAGCGAGCCGACTGCATGAGGATATGCAGGAGGAGGCGTCTGCTGATTTCGACGCGGCGGTCGCGCTGCGTCCGAACAGCTATGACCTGTATCTGGATATTTATGAGAGCTATCGTGAGCTGAATCTGTCGGGGCTGGGCAGCTCCTATCTGCAGAGCGCGCTGGCGATCCAGGGAGAGGACACAGAGCATTATTATAACCGCGGCAGGATTTACTACTATCTGGAGGATTACGAGGAAGCGCAGCGGCAGCTGAGCGGGCCGGTGGAGGCGGAATATGAGCCGGCGATGTATCTGATGGGAAGGGTTTATCTGGCGCTTCAGGATTATGTGCATGCGGAGGGAATGTACCGCAGGGTTGAAGAAAAGTCCGGGAAGAGCGCTGCGACCTGCAACGGGCTGGCGCTGTGCGCGCTCTCGAGCGGCGAGTATGATATGGCGCTGTCCTATATTGCGGACGGGCTCGAGCTGGATTCCGGGGACAAGCGTGAGCTCTATTTCAATGAGATCGTGGCCTACGAGAAAAAGATGGATTTCGCGACGGCAAAGGCAAAGGCGCAGGAGTATATGCAGCGGTATCCGGCGGACGAGGCGGGTGCGAGGGAGTGGACATTTCTGTCGACGCGCTGAGGGGATTCAACAGAAAGCGGAGAATATAATATTATGCAGGAAATAGAGGAGCGCGTAATACTGGTCGGCGTGCAGCTGCAGGACGGGGACGACACGGAGGAATCGCTGCGCGAGCTCGGGGATCTGGCGCGGACGGCCGGCGCCGAGGTGGCCGGTACGCTGATCCAGAAGCGTGAGAACGTTCACCCGGGCACTTATATCGGAAAAGGAAAGATCGAGGAAGCGCGGGGGCTTCTCCTGGGAACGGAAGCGACGGGGATTATCTGCGACGACGAGCTCAGCCCGGCGCAGCTGAACAATCTCCAGCAGGAGCTGGACTGCAAGGTGATGGATCGGACGCTGCTGATCCTTGATATTTTTGCGCGCCACGCGACGTCGCGGGAAGGTAAGCTGCAGGTGGAGCTGGCGCAGCTGAGATACCGGGCGGCAAGGCTTACCGGGCTTGGCCGTTCGCTTTCAAGGCTCGGCGGCGGGATCGGCACGAGAGGACCCGGCGAGAAAAAGCTCGAGACGGATCGCCGTCTGATCCGCGCGAGGATCGGGCATCTGAAGCGGGAGCTCGGGGAGGTCGTGCGGCACCGCGAGCTGATCCGTGCGCAGCGGGAAAAATCAAGCCGGAGGATCGCGGCGCTCGTGGGCTACACCTCGGTCGGGAAATCCGCGATCTTCCGGACGCTGACCGGAGCGGATGTCCTCGAGGACGCGAAGCTGTTCGCGACACTCGATACGACGACCCGCATGATACAGCTGCCCGGCAGGCAGGAGATCCTTCTGACCGACACGGTCGGGTTCATCCGCAAGCTGCCGCATCATCTGGTGGAGGCGTTCAGGAGTACGCTGGAGGAGGTCTGCTGCGCGGACATCCTGATTCATGTCGTGGATTCCTCGAGCACGCAGATGGAGGCGCAGATGCAGGTCGTGTATGAGACGCTCGCGGAGCTTGGCGCCGGGGACAAGCCGGTGATCACCGTGTTCAACAAGCAGGATCTGCTTCCGGAGCGGCAGAGCTTCCGGGACTTCCGCGCAGAGAAATGCATCCCCGGATCCGCCCACACAGGCGAAGGCATGGAGGAGCTGAAGGACGCGGTCAGCGAGATCCTGCGCGCGCAGAAAATTTATATCGAGCGGCTCTATCCGTACGACCGGGCAGGCGTCATCCAGCTCATCCGCAAAAAGGGCGAGCTCATTGAGGAGGCCTACCAGCCGGACGGAATCCTTGTGCGGGCGTACGTTCCGCGGGATATATACCTTCGTGTCTAGCCGCACTACATTTTGTGCTATGTAACAAAATTGACACATATATATAGTGCATTTTCCATTGACTTCCCCTATATGTGATGCTATAATGGAAACCGCGGTACAAATGATTTTTGTTTTTTCAGAGTTTCAGGGAGGGGTTTGACGTGTTTAAAGTAGTAAAGAGAGACGGAGAGATTGCCGAGTTTGACCTGTCGAAGATCAGCGGAGCGATCGCGAAGGCGTTTGACGCGAAGCAGATGGAGTACAACAGCGACATGATCGATCTGCTCGCGCTGCGCGTGACTGCTGATTTTCAGAAGAAGATCAAGGACGGCCTGATCGACGTCGAGAGCGTACAGGACAGCGCCGAGCAGGTGCTGATCCAGGCAGGGTACGCGGAGGTTGCGAAGGCGTATATTCTTTATCGTAAGCAGCGGGAGAAGATCCGCAATATGAAGTCCACGATCCTCGACTACAAGGAGATCGTGAACAGCTACGTGAAGGTGGAAGACTGGCGCGTGAAGGAGAATTCGACGGTCACCTACTCGGTGGGCGG
>CANQIW010000096.1 GCA_947624055.1 uncultured Lachnospiraceae bacterium | reverse complement strand
AGCTCGAACACAATGCCGAAGATCACGAAGATCGTGAGCAGAAAAGACATATAATTCTGCACGCTGATCGAGGCCGTGATCCCGCTGCCTTTGCTGATGTCGATCAGAAAATACAGCATAAACGGCAGCATGACTTTATAGGCGAAAAAGATCCCGAGCACAAAGCAGAGCAATCCGGAGATCATGGCCGAGAGAAAGAGGATGTTCTCATTCTTCTTCAGCCCCGGCTGAACGAACGCCCAAATCTGATAAAGGATCAGCGGGAGAGTGACGCAGACGCCGGAAAGAAGCGCGACGGAAAAATACTGCATCAGCAGTTCCTGCGGCGCGAGATAAACATATGTATAACCGTAGTCTTTCCCCATGTCGGTCAGAAAGTCGATGATGTCCGGCGCGAAGTGCAGCCCCGCGAAAAACGTGACGACCAGGCACACAAGACAGACCAGCACTCGGCTGCGAAGCTCCCTCAGATGCCCGGAGAGCGTCATATTTTTCTCTTTCCCGTGAGAGTTCTTTTGCCGTCTCATTATTTTTCGGCTTTTTCAGCCGTATCAGGATCCTTTTCCTTCTCGTCGTCGCCCGACACGCTGTCCCGGAAATTCTTAACGCTCTTGCCGAACATTTTGCTCAGCTTTGGCAGCTGGGTCGGCCCGAAGATCAGGACGACGATCACCAGGATGACAAGTAATTCAGGGGTTCCTATTTTCATAAATGTATCCTCCTGTAATAGAATGACTGAATTTGGATAAACATACAATGTCGGATATTATGCCTGCTCATTTTCAGGCTGAGAGTCTGACGACGAGTCGACGACTTCCGGGGAGGCAGACCTGTGAGCTTCGTGATTCGTTGCGGACGAAGCGTCTTCCTGCGATCCGTCAGTCGTTTCGGAAGGATTATCTTCCGGCAGAGTGTCAGCCTTCTCCGCATTCTTTTCATTCTTCTCATCCTTCGCCGGTTTCCCGATGTCCGAGATGGACTTTTTCATCTCGTCCACATTCCTGCGAACGTCCTTCTCGAGCTCCGTGACCGGAGCCATGGCCTCGCGCAGCGGCTTCTGCGCCTCGTTCAGCGGCTCCACAACGCTCTCCCGAATATCCTTTGTCGCCTCTTCGGTGTATTTGCGGAACTGTCCGAGCGCCTGCCCGAGCTTCTTCGCGTAATAGGGAAGTTTGTCCGGACCGATCACGACGAGCGCGACGATGAAGACCACAAGCAGTTCCTGGATGCCGATTTTCATACAGCGATTCTCCTTTCGGCTTTCATGTGCGCGGAAAGATAAAGCAGGCTGCACAAAACAGGAAGATTCTGTCCGGCGGCGGGAATAGCAAAACGCACAATAAACCATTTTTAGAATACCATTTTTGTCGATTTCTTTCTGCGGAAAATTTTTTGTTTTTGTTAGATAATTTTTGTTTTTTGAGAAATTGTATATAAATTCAAGGGATAAAATGGTATACTGTTTCCATAGAGCTTCCGGAGGAGACTCATTACAGAAAAAGGGACCGGCGATTACGACTTGAAAGAGAAAGAGAAAAAGCCGTTTTCCGAGACTGCGGAGAGCGGACTTGAAGGACATGCGGGGGAAGTGGCCAGACGCTATGAGCTGATGGATGAATTGCTCCGCGGCATACGTGACGGAAACGAATATCAGGCACTTCAGGCAATGCAGGCTCGGAACAGACTCAGGATTCCGGGGCTTCTGAAGGATGAACTGACAGAATGGAAATACGACCTGATCCAGATGAAGGCACTGATCATTCAGGAGCTGCGCAGAAGCAGAGTGATCGATGTGCTTCTCGACGACATCCATATGGGGTTCACGCAGCAAATCTATGATGCCGCGGACGTGGAAGGATGCCGGAGGATCGGCGAAGAGATGGTGACACAGTTCTGCAGGCTGAATCAGCTGAAGGCGATCAGCTCCTACTCGCTGCTGGTGCAGAAGATCCTGCTGATAGTGGACATGGATCTGAGCAGGACGCTCACGCTGCAGTATTTTGCGGAAAATCTGAACGTAAACCGTTCATATTTGTCGAATCTGTTTCGGCGCGAGGTAGGCATGACGATCACGGATTATGTGACAGACCGCAGAATCCGCACGGCGGCGGATCTTCTGCTGACCACGAGCAGTCCGGTCAAGACGGTGGCAAAGCAGGTCGGTATCATGGATGTGCATTATTTCAGCCGTCTTTTCAAGCGGAAGATGGGGATGCCGCCGAGCCGGTATCGCGAGGAGAAGCGCTGAAAATAAACGGATGATATGGAATACCGCGACAGATAAAAGTACTTCCGGGCGGACACCCCTGCAGGTTCTTCCCGGAAGTATTTTGTCGGTCGCGGTTTTTGTCTGGCAGACCTTAATCGGATATCGGAAAACCGCTGGAAGAGTGCAGTTTCATGTCGTCGGTGATAAACAGCGCCTCGACGCCGTCCAGAGATTCGATGAGCTTCAGGCCGCGGTCGAGCCCGAGTACGAAGCAGCTCGTGGAGAGGGCGTCGCCGTCGGCCGAGGATTCGGACAGGATCGTGACGCTCGCAAGTCCGTTCTGCACAGGATAGCCGTCTGCCGGGTTCAGAATATGGTGATAGATCGTACCGTCCTTCTCAAAATAGCGCTCGTAGGGGCCGGAGGTGACGACAGAGAGTCCGTCGACTTTCACGGTCGCGATCACATCAGAGGCCTCACCGAAGGGCCTGCGGATGCCGATGTTCCAGGGAACGTCGCCGGGTTTTGTCCCTATGGTGAGCATGTTGCCGCCCAGGTTGATGTAGCCGCTTGTGACGCCCTCGCTTACGAGGTATTCCTTCAGTCTGTCCGCGATGTAGCCCTTCGCGATTCCTCCAAGATCGATGGAAGCGCGCGGGTCGTCGAGTGTGACGGTGTTTCCGTCCAGATGCAAAAGCGACAGGCCGACGTGGACGCGCGCGGCGGCGATCGAGGCGGCGGCAGGCACCTTGCCCGGATTGTTCTGGAAATCCCAGATCGTGACATAGGGCGCGACTGTGATGTCGAACGCGCCGTCCGAGAGCTCATAATATTTCTCTGCCAGTGTAATCAGTGCAGCCGTGTCGTCGGAAACCTCGACAGGTTCGCCGGCGCTGTGATTGATCCTCCAGACGTCGCTTTCCTCGCGCGTGCGGCTTAGGAGCGCTTCATATTGCCCCATCTTCTCAAAACACTTATCGATCAGGTTCTGGTCGTCCGTGCCGTTCAGGCGTAGCTCCACCACCGTGTCAAAATAGAATCCGACGTCGGAGATCTGCGCGGAAGGATCCTGCCTGCGGCAGCCGCTCAGACAGAGCGAGAGCAGAAGCATAGTCAGAACCATCCTGGCGAGTCTGATCCAGGGGAAGCATGTTTGAAATTTGGCGTTTTTATGTTTGTAATCATTGAAACGCGGCATATTTACGAGCACCTCTGTGATCTGCTTTTATGTTAACCATCAATTTGCAGAGATTTTAACACTCAATTTGTAAGGATTTTGACCTTCCATTTGCAGAAATCCTGACCTTCAGTGCATCCGTTTCAGCACCTCTGTGGTCAGGGTGCCAATCAGGAACCCGGCCACGACGCCGGAGATCAGAAGAATGGGAGCGTAGTAGACGAGACTGGCGCTCTCAACGATTGCCATCGCGACGAGGAGTTGTCCGACATTGTGCGCAATTCCGCCGGCCATACTGATTCCGAACACGCTGAAACGCGGGCTGTGTTTCATCAGGGTCATAACAAGCAGGCTCAATGCAGCTCCTGCGAGACTGTACAGGATGCTGAAAGTATTTGTAAAAAGGAAACCGATCACGATGATCCGGACTGCTGAGACAAGCGCGGCCTCCCGCCAGGAATAGCGCATCAGAAGAAAAAGGACTGCCAGATTGGCCAGCCCGAGCTTTACGCCGGGAATACCGGTCGGGATCAGAAGTTCCACATACCCGAAAATGATAGCAAGCGCTGAGAATAGCCCCAGCAGTGCCGTCTTCCTGTTCATTGTGTGCGCCGCCTTGTCAAAAAACAAAATTGTATCTTGGCCTACTTTATCATAATGAGACAGGAAAAGCAATGCATAGGATTTTTTCGACGAAGTAATAGAACTGCCAGTTGAGATAAAAAAAGTAATGAAGTATGGTACTTCATTACACGGTAAAGAACGCCTGATTTCACTTTTTTGCGCCTGATACGATGGCATTTTATCACTTGGAAAGTCGTATGTCAACCGTTGCTTTGACGCTATAAAATATTTCCAGAAATAATAACTGTTAATTCGTATCCAATCCTTTTATTTTCTGACACATCAGAGGACATTTTTCACTCTTTTCCGTTTATTCGCAGTCAAAATTCTGGTCAGCGATTTTGTCCGTAAAGCTCCTTATTTATGGGGCTGCGGCAGGATCGCTTTTTTTGTCTGACTATTTTTCGAAGTGAAAATTGTAGTACGATGGAGATATTTTTCCTTAAAATGCCGAGCATTCCATTCATCGTGTAATGAAGTACCATACTTCATTACATCCAGGAGGGATTTACAAACAGGAAAAACGCGGGAATGACCCTTGCAGCAGGAATCTGCGTGCTGGAGCTTTTTGGGAAAGGAAGACCGCTATGGGAGCTGTTCTGTTCAGGCATAATCAGGATGCTTATGAAACGGTGCTCGATATGCTTGCGGAAAAAGGCCGCGCAGCTGTGGTTCATCCGACCGGCACGGGCAAATCCTTCATCGGGTTCCGGCTATGCGTGGATTTTCCGGACAAGACAGTGTGCTGGCTGTCGCCATCTGAATACATCTTCCGGACACAGCTGGAGAGCTGGAGGATGGCTGTCAGATCGGCAAAGAGAGCGGAGACCCTCACGACGAAAAGCATAACAGACGGAGGAATTGCCGGAGAAGAAATTCCGGAGCAGCCTGTGAACATTCGCTTCTATACTTATGCAAGGCTTATGCTGATGCAGGAGGAAGAGCTTGCGGAGATCAGGCCGGATTACATAGTGCTGGATGAATTCCATCGATGTGGAGCAAAAACGTGGGGGCAGGGCGTGCGGAGGCTGCTGGAGCAGCATCCGGACATTCCGGTGCTCGGACTATCCGCGACGAACGTCCGCTACCTGGATGGGCAGCGCGACATGGCAGACGAGCTCTTCGACGGAAATATTGCCTCAGAGATGACGCTGGGCGACGCGATCGTACGCGGTATTCTGAATCCGCCGAAATATGTGCTTTCCATGTATTCCTGCAGGAAGGAGCTGGAACACTACCGGGAACGTGCCCGAAATGCAAAAAGCAAAGCGGTGCGTGCGGAGGCCGAGAAATATCTGGAGGCCTTGCGGTGGGCGTTGGAAAAGGCTGACGGACTGGACGAAATCTTCCGAAAGCATATGGAAAACCAATCCGGCAAATACCTGGTATTCTGCGCGGACTATGAGCATATGCAGGAAATGATTGGGAAGGTACCGGAGTGGTTCGCAAAGGTGGATCCCCGGCCGCATATCTACTCCGTTTATTCTGAAGACGGGCAGGCAGAGGAAGAATTTGCAAGATTCAAAGAGGATGAAAGCGAACATCTGAAGCTGCTTTTCTGCATTGATATGCTGAACGAAGGCATCCATGTGGACGGTGTAAGCGGCGTGATCCTGCTTCGGCCGACGATCTCGCCGATCATCTATAAGCAGCAGATCGGGCGGGCGCTGTCCGCGGGAAAGAAGCAAAGCGAGAACGCTGTGATCTTTGACGTGGTGATGAACATTGAGAACCTGTATAGCATCGGGACGGTCGAGGAAGAAATGCAGGCCGCGGTGCGGTATTACCGGGATCGGGGCGAGAACGGCCTGATCGTGAATGAGCATTTTCATATCACGGACGAAGTGCAGGACTGCGGGCGGCTGTTCCGGAAGCTCAATGAGACTTTGAGTGCTTCCTGGGAGCTGATGTATCAGGCGGCGAAGCGGTATTTTGAGAAGCACGGGAATCTGGAAGCGCCGAAGCGTTACGTGACAGAAGACGGCCTGTCGCTGGGACAATGGCTGGATACGCAGCGGAAGGTGCGCGCCGGGAAAGCAAAAGGCATCCTTACGGAAGCTCAGATCGCAAGACTGGATCAGCTCGGCATGCGCTGGCAGACAAAAAGCGAGCAGAACTGGGAGCGTCATTTCGCGGCTGCACAGGCATATTACGAAGAACACGGAGATCTGCTGGTGAACGTGCGGGACGGACAATATCGCGGCGTGGAGCTCGGGAAATGGATCGCGCAGCTGCGTACCTATAAGAAGAGCGGCATTCGGAAGAATTATCTGACGCCGGAGCGAATCGAGATGTTGGATGTAATCGGGATGGTCTGGGACGTACCGGACTATCTGTGGGAGCAGAACTATCACGCGGCGGTACAGTATCACAGAGAGCATGGAAACCTGGATGTGCCTTATCACTATGTAGATCCGGACGGAGTGAAGCTTGGCGTCTGGATTGCAAACACGCGCTTTGCCAGAAGAACCGGGGAAACCGGCAGGGCAGAGCTGAGCGAAGATCAGATTGCCCGGCTCGACGTACTCGGGATGATCTGGGACAACAAGAACAACGCCATCTGGGAAAATGCCTACAGGGCGGCCTGCCGTTATCGGACGAAGTATGGCAATCTGAATATTCCGGTTGCCTATGTGACAGAAGACGGCTGTCATCTGGGACGATGGATCCGGAAACAGAAAGACAGTTATCAGAACGGCATGAGCAGGGAACGCAGAAAGAAGCTGGAAGCAATCGGCATTAGTTGAAAGAAAAATTAATCTATCCTTTTAATGTTACAGCTTGGGAATATATTCGCAAGAACCTGGATGAGAACTGTGGGTCATGAGACAGCGGTTTTCTGAAAGGGGTCATAGGATGACACCGACTATTCGGGCAGTCTGAAAAGACCGGCCGGGGTGGCGAAGCATACCCTGCCGGAGAAAGCCCGGAACAGATGGAGAGCTTGTCGGAAGCTTATTTTGAGGGACTGATGGCGAGCTTGCCGTGGACTTGTTTTGAGGAACAGATGGGAGAGACGCCGAAATGTCATGGTATGTGATACAGACCTATACAGGTGGAGAAGAAAAGCTGGTGGAGATGATCCGGCGGATCGTGCCGGTGCAATATTATGATAAATGCTTTGTAGTCTACTCCGAGCAGCTGCGCCACAGACAGCAGGAAAACCAGATCCATGTGCTGCGGCTGTTCCCGGGTTACATATTCATATCTTCGGACGACATAGAGCAGCTTTTTCGCTGTCTGAAAAAAGTTCCGGCAATGACGAAGATCATGTCGACGGACGATTTTGCCTTTACGCCGCTCTGTGACGGGGAGGCGGAATTCCTGCTCGATATCATGGATGCGGATCATATTGTACGGCTATCCTATGTGGCGACCGATGGCAGGGATCATGTGGGCTACCTGTCCGGACCGCTGGAGAGGTGCCGGGATAAGATTCAGGCTTACCGTTTCCGCAAGCGTTATGCAGTAATCCGGCTGATGCTGGAGGGCAAGGAAAAAGAAGTAAAGCTTGGGATCATCCTGAATGACGATATTCGCCGGGAGCTGGCGTACGGGAAGGTGGAGGCGGCTGCCGAGCTGCCGGAGAAGTATGCATTGCCGATACTGACGAAAAATTCTGAGCGTTTAGCCGGAGATATAGGAAGCGAAGTACTGAACGGGGACACTGTTCGGGAAAACAGACGAAAGGATATGTTACGATATTCGATGGGCGACCATGTACTCGTCATGGAGGGAGCGTTTGAGGGAAGCGTGGCCGTGGCCAGTCAGGTGAAAAAGGATACAATTAGGATCTCTGTGCAGATGTTCGGGCGAGAGATACAGGCGGAAGTACCGGCAGATAGCGTGAAAAAGATTAAATGAGAGAAACAGGATTCTCCTGTCTGGTATGGAAATGCCGGATGGGGGATTTTTTTCATGTATAAGCTTGGATAGATTAAGCCAAAGAAGACAGGGATAATAAGGTTGCATGGACAAAAACAGGATTTTATCGGATCCGCGCTTTGCGGGGATCGAACCGTTTGAAAATAAGATATGGCTTTCTT
>CANQIW010000095.1 GCA_947624055.1 uncultured Lachnospiraceae bacterium | reverse complement strand
AACGTCGCCGGCATCCATGTTCCGGACGAGATGATCGAGGAGCTCAAGGCCGACAAGGAAAAGACCAAGGCCGGCGTTACAGGCACAGAGATCACGGCCCGCATCATCAAAGAGTGCAAGCCGTACTGTCAGGGCGTCCATATCATGGCGCTCGGCTGGGAGTCCAAGATCCCTGGTCTGCTCGAGATGGCTGGGATCTGAGCGAACTTTCGCTTTATTTCCAAAAAATTTATCTTGCATTTCAGGATAGCATATGCTATATTTTTATCGGTGACAAAAACGAGCATAATTCTTGCAATTAGCCAATTACAAAAGACATCGAACGCCCCGGAGCTGGCACTCCGGGGCGTTCGATTCCTAATTTCAAGTGGGAAGGCTTAAACCCACAGGCTAGTACCGATTACTTGCTGCTGTCTAACCATTTGATGATATAGTGACAAACTACACCAGCCGCGACAGCAACTAAAAACGAGCATAGCTCTCGCATGAGATTACCACCTCCTTCCCTGCCGGTCTAGGTGGCGGCAACACTGCTATTCTACTATATATCTTTCGATTATTCTATATATAATATAAATATTTTATATATCTTTTATAATGTTTATATTTTCCACATATCTTTATCAAGTTTTTGCTTTGAGGCCGAGATCAACTAATATAGCGCATAAAAAAGAGGGCATCCCTCCAGTCATTTTGACTTTTGGAATACCCTCTTCTGTCTCAGCACCGGTTCCACTGCTTAGAATAAAAACTTCAGCAGCTTCAGCGCATCCTCCCCATACTTTACGGCCCAGTCAGGCATGTTGATCCCGCCCGCAACGCTGTCCAGATCATCATCCGAAAGCTCGCCCTCCGCATCGGCGGGCTTAAGCATCTCCTCCGCCTGCTCTTTCGTCAGCTCCCTGCCGTACTCCTTCGCGATGGCGATCATCTCCTCCGCCGTCTTTGCTTCTGTCAGTTTCTTAAACATTTCTTCGTTCATTATATTCGTATCCTTTCCTTCCCTGGTTTAATATAAAACGCACTTGCGCCGTTAAAACAACGGCGGCTTCTTCAAAAGGCCGACGGTAAATTTCCCTTTTTCCTTGCAGGCTTTGCTGCAATACGTCTCTCCGTAAGTTCCGAAACTCTTCCCGCAGACCGGGCAGGTCTTTCTGTACATTCTGTATCCGCCGCCTCCGCCTGCCGCGCTCTCTGCCTTCTCGTCCGAAAGCTCTTCATTCAGTTTTTTGTTTGCTTCTTCACTCATAATGATTCCTCCTTGCTCTTTAAAATTTTCTGTTTCATCCTGGCCTGATCTTTGCCTTCCTGATTATTGATACGCCGCAGCGCGCATTTTGTTAGGAAAAAAATCAGATACCGCACTTTTTACGCGATTATGATTTCATGCCCAGCGCACATAGCCTCTCTCATACAGGTACTGGAATTTCTGCCAGAGCAGAAGCGCGCGGCGATCCTGCGCCAAAAGCGTCCGGCAGAGCTCCTCAAATGTGACCGGCGTCTCCCGGACAAGCCCGACTGCCCGCAGGAAGTCCTCGTCCTTCACAAGGCTGCAGCCCACGCCGTCTCCCCAGAATTCCACAGCGTCTTCCTTTTCCGCGATCCTGCACGCCGCATTGAAGTACAGCGGTCTGTCCTCAGGCAGCTTTTCGCGCGCCCATGTCCCGAACAGGCGCTTCATGCCCGCCTCGAATTCCCCCGCGTCCGTGAATGTGAGCGTCTCACGGATGGAATATCCGTTCGGATGCTCCGGCGACGGCAGCTCCGGCTCCATGAACTCCATGGTCTTCCTCACCATGTTCACCCGCAGTCCCGCAGTGCAGGTGATCCCGTAGCGGATGAATTTCTCTCTGCCCTCCTGCCCCATGCGCTCGCACAGGCGGATGGCCCTCCCCGAAAGGGAATATTTCGTCGTCGACTCCGGATTGCCCGGCAGAAGCTCAATGTCCTTCAGCTCATCCAGACGATAGATCTCCTGTATCTTCTCCAGCTGGCGCAGACTGCGCACGCTGAAGCGCAGGGCCGCCTTCCGCATGGCGTCCGGCCCCAGCTCCTTCATATAGGCGCGGATGCGCTCCGGCTCCCGCTCCGCTATGGCCGTCGTCGTCTGCGGGACCAGCCCCGTGACCGTGCGGAAATCATAGACAAATTTCTCGTAGTCCGGATTGTCGAACGGCTCCGTCGCCATGTAGCAGGCGCCCGCGCCCCCGACACGCCCCAGATAGCGGACGCCGGCCTTAAGGATCTCCCTCCACAGTCCGGCGTTCTCCGGCGTGTAGGCAAAATTACCTCTGAAACGGGGCGCGTCCACGCCGCAGAACGGGCACTGCACGCTGCATCCGTCGCTCAGCTCAAACACGAGCGGGTAATAATAGACCGCCCCGTGATTCCGGATCTGACGGCTCTCCATACGGCATCTTTTGTGCACCTGCCGGCTCCAGAGACGGATCCTGCGGTCGGCGTAGGCGTCGTCCGCGATCCTGGTCTCATATCCCTCCATGGCTTCCCTCTGGTACGCCCGGTATTCCTGCAGATAGCGGTTCTGCTCCTTGGGAACGCGAAGCTTTCGCTCACGCCCGAGCAGAATATCGCAGGTCTCCAGCGCCAGGTCCGCGTCAAGAGGGACGCCGCGCTCCTGCAGGGTCTCCTGCGGCCGCGTCCGCAGCTGCTCGCGGAACGAAGGATCCGCGATATAATTCTCCATAAAATATTTTATGTATGGAACGTCTGCGTGCATTTCCTCGCCTCCCGTCTTTGCATTCTCTTCTGCTGAACTCAAAGCTGAACGCTCTTTTCAGTGTTTTCGATCTCGATTCGGAGTGTCTTTCCGACATACAGCTCCTCCAGAGCCTCCCTGAAATACCGGCGGCAGAACTGCAGCATCGTCCTGTTGTCCGCCCGTACGATAAATTCAATGTCTGTGTACTGCTTTACCATGGCGTCGATCCAACGTCCGATGAGAAAGACGCCCGCCATCCCTGCCCTGCGGTCCGGGAACGCATACCAACGCCTCACCTCCAGGGTTCCGGGAGCCATAAGGCGGCAGACGACCCACCCGCACAGAGCGCCGCTGTCCTTCTCCAGGAGGAAAAGGCTGGCGGATTCTTCCAACTCCCCGACAAACGGCTGCAGCTCCTGCAGCTCCTCCTCTTTCTCCGCAAGGCCGATGCGCTCCTCGAGCCGCGCCTTCATTTCGGAGGACAGCTCACGATACCACAGGATATGATAGCCCTTCTTCTCCAGATAGTCTTCCGGATAGCGCTCCGACCCGCTTTGAAAACCGACCAGACGCACATGGAATCTGTGGTAAGACGGCTCGCTGTGCGCCCGGACGCCCGGAATTCCCTGCACAAGCCGCTCCGTCGGATCTGTCCGGCCTGCTTTCACGGTATAGCGCCAGAAAAAAAGCTTCGGATGGTAGCGGCGCTTTGCCTGCGCAAGCAATGCGCCGATCAGCCCCTGAAGCAGCGCGGCGCTTCTCCATTCCGGGAGAACCAGCATCATCAATATCTGAAATTCCGAATTTTCCGGAATGAACCAGCCGCGTATCGCCCCGATCTCCTCTTCGTCCGACGACACGGCCAAAAACAAATGCTCCAAGGAGCCCGCGGCATTTTCCGCCGGCTCTTTGGAACCAAGCTTTTTCAGAAGCCTGAGCTGTCTGTCAGGATCGTCAATGCTCTGATACCGATACATCCTTCTGCTCTGCCTCTCTCTTTATCTTCTCCTCGTAATGCAGCTCCAGCAGCTCCTCCAGATGCCCCTTGAAATAGGAACAGCAGCTTCCGGTCTTGCCGTCGCGCCGGTGGTTCATGCGCACCTTGTGGCAGCCGCCGTCGCAGATGGGAAAGTAGAAGCATTCCTTACACTCCTGCGAGTCCAGATAGGAGCATCCGGTCATGCCCTCCGCGATCAGCCCCATGTTCCAGTCGTTGAACCGGTCGATATGGCCGACCACAAGGGACTCGATCCCCACGTCGTCCCAGCACTTGTACAGCTCGCCGTCCGGCCCCACCACATAGGCGTTGCGCTTCGTGAGCGTACAGCCGGCGTGCGCCCTCCTCGGAAACAGCGACAGTGGATTGATCCCGTATTTCTCGTGCGTCTCGGCGATGAACCGACCCTTGTCCTCCGGGTCGAAGAAGCAGCTCACATCCGGATGGTCCTCCCCCTTCACGAAGCCCGGGTAGACCGACACCTGCTTCTTTTTGTCCTCCGGACAGAGCGCCATGACCTGCCGATACACATCGATGAATTCGTCTTCATTTCTGGTATCCACGTTCACGCGGATGTGGATCTCTCCCTCGTAGCCGGACTTCAGAAGATCTTCCAGATTCTGAAGGATGCGGTCGTAGGTAGGACCGCCGTTTTTCAGGTAACGCCGCTTGTCATGCGTCTCCTTCCTGCCGTCCAGCGTGATCTGGACCGCCCTGATATGCAGCTCGTTCAGCTCGTCCGCGATCTCCTTTGTCAGCAGATAGCCGTTCGTTATCACGCTGGCGGTGTACTTCTTATCCATTTTTTCCACTTCCCGCGTGATGCGGCGAATGGTATTGATCGCGAGCAGCGGCTCGCCGCCGTACCACACAAGCCCGACGTTCTTCAGCCCCGTGTGGAGCCGGATGAACTCGATCAGCTTATCCGCCGTCTCGTCGGACATCGGGACGCCGCTTCGGTTCCCCTCGTAGCAGTAGGAACAGTCGAAGTTGCAGTTTCGCGTGACCGCTACGGTCAGCAGCAGCGTCTGGGTGGCGTAGGTCTCGGTCAGGCGGTGCATCTTCAGGATATTGTACAGCGCGTCGTCCTGTCCGTCCTCCACAAGAAAGCCGTGGCTGCGCAGCAGGAAATAGAGCTGCGGCTGCCCGGAAAAATCAAAGCCGTCCGCGTCCTTCTGAATCGCCTCCAGTGCCGGAACCAGGTTCTCCTCTACCTGAAGGAAGGAGCGGGACGCAGAATTGTACAGCAGCCAGCCGTTCCGCCTGGAGCGGAACAGCCGACTGTATCTGGACCAGCGCATGCTTACTTGTTGACGTTGACGCCGGTGCCCTGCGCGGCGCAGGCATTGGCGCCGCAGCTGCCGCCCGCCACCTGGTCGAGCTCCTCATCGCTCAGCAGCTCGCCGTTGGTATAGACTGCGTCGATGCCGTCGCCTTTTTCGATCACCTGGATGGAGTATCCTGCCGGGACGGCAAGCCCTGTAAACTCCTCTACGGTCTTGACCGGATCCTTGCAGAATTTCTCGCGGAACGCCGGATCCTGCGCCGCCTTTTCCTTTATCTGCGCATATACCTCGTTGATCTTTTCACTTGTCCATTCCATGTTCTTTTCCTCCTTTTCTTTTTTTATCATACTATAACAAACGTCAAATATATTTTCCGTTTGCTACAGTCCCTCCGAAAATCGTTTTGTCGTTTCCTGTAAAACTGCTCAGATAATTCTTCCCGCCGCGGCGCAGGCTTCCTCCTTGCACCAGCCTTCTGCCACACAGCCCTTTGCCGCGCATGCCCCCGAATCGGGTCCCAAGCCCACAGCGGTCAAACAGTAAGAGACGATCAGGAGCATGCTCACACCTCCCGCCGCCGCCTCGGACTCCTCATCCGTCAGCTCTCTCCCGATCATATCGGGGAGAACCATGGTCGCCGTGTAGGCCGGATCGTTCTCGATCACCTTGAGCTTAAAGCCGTCCGGCAGCTTCTCGCCCGTGAACGCTTCGATCGCCTTTATCGGGTCGGCCAGAAGCTCCTTGCGGAACGCCTCGTCGGTCATCGCCTTTTTCTGCACGCTGACGTACAGCTCTTCCAGCTTCTGTTGTGTCCATTCCATACGGAATACCTCCTTTCCTGCATATGGTATTTATTTGATACATAAAGTGTATCCTTTTGGTATGTCCCGCCCGGTTCAGAGAGCCTTCCGTTTCTCCGGAACGGCCAGGAACAGCACCTCGTCCCCGATCCGCAGGATCAGCTTTTTTCGGATCAGCTCTTCCAGGACTTCCTCCGCCCTGCCTTTTCCCTGCTTCCCGCAGGTCTCCAGCAGCCGGTCTATCCTGACCGCCTGATCCGCCGCGAGACAGACGTCCTTCTCAAGGCCGTCAAGCACATAGGTCTCCTGCAGGGCGCAGGGCCGTCCGTCGTAGATCGCGAGAAGACCGTACTGCAGTCTGTAGCTGAGGGTGCAGCCTTTTCGGCTGGCACGCCTCCATTCCAGGACCAGCTTTGAGAGCTCGTCAAGATACGGCGTGCTCTGCGGCGGATCCGCCAGAAAGAATTCGTGGAAGCGGCTGTCCCCCGCAAGCTCCTCTCCAAAGAGATAAGGGTAATACCCATTGGGCTTCAGCGTCACCCCGTAGTCCGCCGCCCGCTGCGTAAAGATGCTCTGCCGCTGATAACCGTGCGGGTTCAGCCGCGGCGCGGGCAGGTGGAACAGCAGCGGATAAAACTCCATGTCGTGGTAATACCATTCCGCCTTCTCCCCGGGGAACGAATACAGCAGGTTCCATGCGAGGTAGATCCCCGCCTCCCTTGCGTTTTTCAAAAATTCCACGTGTTTGATCCCGCGGTTCCCCTTGTGCATCAGCCGGAGCAGATGATCGTTCAGGCTCTCGATCCCCGGCTGGAAAGCGATGAAGCCGGCTCTTCTCAGCCTGTGGACGTCTTCTCTCGTCATGTTTGTCTTGACCTCGGAAAAGAGGGAATATCCCTTTCCGTCAAGCAGCTCCGGCAGCTCCTTGACGTGCTCCCGCGCCAGGATGCAGTCTGTCAGGAAAAAGCTGCGCACCTGATATCTCTCCGCCAGATACGCCAGTTCATCAGCGAAACGCCGGCTTTCCTTCCTGCGGTAGCACAGCAGCTCGGGATCGGGATGGAGCCCGCAGAAATGGCACCTGTGCTTCTCACCCCACCAGCAGCCCCGGGAGGCCTCGACCGGCAGGTCGACACTCACCCTCTCTGCAAGCCCCGATGCAAAGAGCTCCGCAAAGTAATCGTCAAAATCCGGATAAGGAACCGCGTTCAGATCCCGGACGGCGTGTACGGCGGGGGTCCCGCCCCTGTGCAGCACCTCCGGGAAGCGCTTGTGCAGCTCTTCGGTCCTGCCCTCCGCGATCAGATCCAGCGCGTCGCAGAAATTGTCGTCCGATTCCCCCACAAACGCATAATCCACCTGCCCCATGCGGTCCACAAGCGCCTGCCCCGTCTCCGGGCCGACCGAGCTGCCGCCGATCACGGTGACGGTCTTTGGCGCCTTTTCCTTGATCCGCTTCAGAAGCGCAAGGTCGGCGTTGCACTGGGCAAAGGTATAGGTGCAGCCGACGACGTCCGGATCTTCCGCGAGGATCTCATCGGACAGCGCGTCCAGAAACTCCGGGATCAGCGGATCGCACATCCGGATCAGCGCAGAATACTCCGGTATGATCTGCCCGTATCCGGCGCCCCGGAAATACTCCATGGTCTCCTGCCTGGACGGCACATGGCCGTAGCCGGCGTAGGGCGAAAATACGGCCTCGATCAGCTGCAAATACATAGCCGCGATCTCATCCAGCCGGAAATAAGCCTCCGCCCCGATCAGACGCGCGAAGCGGAGATTCGCATAGACGACGCGCGCGTCTATGCCGCGCCTTCCCGCGGCCGCTTTCAGCAGGCTCAAGCCCATCACAGGGGCTTTCGCCGTGCAGAAAGGCATCGTCACCAGACATATCTTTTTCACGCCCATCGGGCACACCCCCTCTTGCTACAGTTTCAAAAAATTCCAGCTTCGGCCAGACAGCGCCGCAGCTTTCTCAGCGCATTGTGCTGAAGGACGCGGACGTTCGCGTAGCTGACGCCGACGCGCATCGCGGTCTCCTGGGCGGAGAGTCCGTCATAAAAACGAAAGATCACAATATTGCGCTCCCGCTCGGGAAGCTGCTCCAGCGCCTTGGCGAGCTCTTCCAGCGTCTCCTCCGTCAGCAGCCGGCTGTCTGCATCCCCGAACAGCGAGGAAGCGCTGTTCGGCTGCTCCATCCGGTCCAATTCCTCCAGCTCAGTCGGCTCCGGAGAGCGGCTCCGCCTGCGGTAGTAGTCGGTCACCGCGTTGCGCGTGATGGTGTAGAGCCAGGTCCCGGGCGCGGCGCGCGAGGGATCGTAGCCGTCCAGCGCCGCGATCGCGTTCAGAAAGACCTGCT
>CANQIW010000094.1 GCA_947624055.1 uncultured Lachnospiraceae bacterium | reverse complement strand
GGCGCGATCTTCACCAGATCGAGCTCCGCCTCCCTCGCAAGCTTCATCGCGTCCTTCGCCGACATGATACCCAGCTGTTCGCCGTTCTCGCCGATCAGACGTACTTCACGGTCTCTGATTTGTTCGTTGATCATTAATTCGCTAATGGTACTGCACCTCCATCACATTGATAATCGGGCAGGGATGATTTTCGCCCTGCTCGCTGCGCGACCCGCGTGCTGCGGCAGCAGCAAGGTACCTCACGCGGTCTGCGCATAAAAAAGAGCGGATAACAAATTTATCCACTCTTAAACATCGCAAAACACATCTTCCGAAGAATCTGCGTCTGACACCGATATGAACCGCCGGTCGCCCTGTGCGCCGGGGTGAGAGTGGATACTCTGCTTTCCTGTTATTTACAACCTTTGCAAGCTTAACACAACTTTCCCGCGCTTGTCAACTACTTTTGCAGGAAAAGCGCATTATTTTGGGACAGATTCATTTTCCTTCGTCAAATGTCACACACTCCGTCTCATGACACTCGCAGGCGCCCGCACCCGCGATATCCACATGATTCGCCCGGCAGGTGCAGTCGTCATTGTACTTGCAGTTCTCCGCCTCGCATTTGATGTCGATGATCGTGGATGGGCTGCCGACGGAGCTCTTCGCGCTGTCTCTTTTGCGCTCCTCGAAGCTCGAGCAGCAGGTGTCCTGACAGGCCTTTGCTTCCTCTCCTCCGACCTTGATGTCACCCTTACCGCAGTACATCGCGTTGTTGTAAATGCACTTCTGTGCGGAACAAACTAATGCTGGCATATTTTCTACCTCCTGATTTTGTTGGATTTCGATTTCTCCCACGGCACTGCGGCAGCGTCTGTCCGTCTGCCGTTTCACCGTTCAAAATCGACTCAGATCAGAGATAGTATCTTCCTTTTCGCCCGAAATATGCACAGATGCAGCTCAAAGGATGTTCCGCACAATTATTTTATTCCAGATACACCTGCTTCGTTCACCGCGGTTTCTGCAAAGCGCGATCAGTTCGTACGGATCTCCTGCCGCATAAATCCGATGTAGGACCCGCCGAACGCGATCAGCATCAGCGCCGCCAGGCCGGTCAGATGCGGCCAGACAAGCAACAGGCTCTGCCCGAGGCTTAAATATCCGCTGACTGCCCCTACGAGCTGATCCATTGTCACGATGTTGACGGAGCGGACCGTCGGATTCATGATCGTGGATACCGCCTCACTGTACAGATAATACGGTGAGATCCGGTTCAGGCCTAAGTTCAGCGTATAATTGTTGTATGAATTGATCATCGCATGGTAATCGTCACCGACCGGATACACCGCGTTCGCGATGATGTTCGACACAAGGCTCATGAAGATCGCAAAGAACACCCAGAGCGCGATCGACGCGAGAGCCGAGGTGGCCGCATGACGGCACACCACGGAAAACCAGATTGAGATCGCCAGCCAGAAGGCCACGTAGACGACCGTGAAGGTCAGGAAGACCAGGATACGCCAGACTTCTTCCCCGGACGGCTTCACACCTGTGACGATCACTCCGACCGCCCCGAGCCCGATCCCCATCGTATAGATGATTGCCGCGATCACCGCCGTGCCGGCCAAAAATTTCCCGATGATGATGGAATCCCGGTAGATCGGCTGCGCCACAAGCCGATTCAGCGTGCCTCCGGCGCGCTCGCTGTTCACCGCGTCAAAGCCGAGCGCCAGACCGATGATCGGACCCAGCAGCGCGATAAAGGACATAAACGACGGGATCGAATTACCGCTCGTCGTGTAGAGACTCAGGAACAGGTAGTTGCTGTCCTCCACGTCGCTGAGTCCTGAGATCGCCCCGTAGAGGCTGGCGATCCCGGTGCCGCCGATCAGCAGCAGAAGGATCAGAAAACGCCTGCTCCTCAGGTGATCCGCGAGCTCCTTGTGAAACAGCGCCTTAAGCCCTGTCAGCCCCCTGACGCGCGTTCTTTCTTCCATGCTTCCAGCCGTGCTTTTTCTTTTCTTCATAATCATTTCTTTCATCGTTTTGCCCTGCCTTTTCAAAATAACGTCTGTAGATCTCGTCAAGGTCGCCGCCCCGCTGATGGAGATGCAGAATCGTATACTCTTTCTCGCCGAGGAATTTTGTCAGCTGTCCGCGGATATCCTGCTTTGACGTGATCAGGAACGTATTCCCTTCTTTCTGGATCTTCTCGATCCCTTCCTGCGCAGACAGCATTCCGAGCAGCTTGTCGTCGCAGGGATGGACGTTCACCTCGAGCAGATAACTCCCGTCCTTCAGGATCTGCTCCTCCAGCTCGGAGAGCGTGCCGCTCGCGATCAGCCTTCCCTCCACGAAAATGCCGACCCTGTCGCAGACCTGCTGGATCTGATGCAGCTGATGCGAGGAGATCAGGATCGTCCTGCCGTCCTCGACCGACAGCTCCCGGATCAGATTTAAGAGCTCCCGCATTCCTTCCGGGTCGATGCCGAGCGTCGGCTCATCCATGATGATAATCTCCGGATCCTTGATCAATACATCCGCGATCCCCAGCCTCTGCCGCATGCCCTTGGAGTAGGTGCCTGCCCTGCGGTCGGCCGCCTCAGTCATCCCGACCCGCTCGAGCAGTCCGTCGATGCGCTCCTCCAGTTCCTTCCCGGAGAGACCGTTCAGCTGTCCGGTGAAGCGCAGATTCTGCCGTCCGGTCATATCCGGATAGAAACCGACGTTGTCCGGCAGGTAACCGACGATACTCTTCACTTCGAGCGGATGCCGCGCGCAGTCCAGCCCTTCGATCAGAGCTGTCCCTGCTGTCGGCTCCGTGAGTCCGAGCAGCATCAGGATCGTCGTCGTCTTGCCCGCGCCGTTCGGACCGAGCAGACCGAAAACCTCGCCTCTGCGGATTGAGAGGTTCAGATCGTCGACCGCCCTCTTGTCCCCGTACTGCTTCGTCAGATGCGCGATCTCGATCACATTTCTGTTATTCTCTGACATGCCTGTTCCCCCGCCGATCGTTTTGCAAACGCTTTCCGGTAAGTCGGCACAGGCATTCTGATATGTCTCTTTCATACCTACCGTCTCCCGTATTTCTTAAAGATAAAGCCGAGCACGAGCACAAGCACCACGATGACGCCGGCCGCCGCAAGCCCCCAGGTCGTCGAAGTCTTCACAGACACACGGAAATCCGCGCTCGAGGATGTCTCGCTGTTGCTGACGCTGATCGTGGCAGCATAATCGCCTGTGACTGCATTCTCACACGGCGTCACATAGGCCGTCACTTCCTTCGTCGCGCCTGCCTCCAGCGTGTCGATCGTCGATTCGCTGAAGCTCACCTCCCAGTCCGTCGGAGCCTGGGACGTAAGGTTCAGGTTCGTCAGGTCTACGTTGCCTGTATTGGTGATGCTCAACGTCACAGAGGATTCCTTATTCTCATACGCGTCGAAACTCAGCCTGCCGTCCGGCGTGGAAAGCGTCAGCGCATAGGTACCCGTAACCTCCACGATCAGATCCAGCGACAGCGTATCGTTCGCCGAGACAGCCGCGCACGGGATCGTGTACTCGCCCTTCTCCACATTTTCCGGCGGCACGACGCCGACCGTCATCCCCTGGCTGCCTCCCGCGTCCACCGAAAGGCTCGCCACGTTCGCGCTCTCTCCGGACGGAGTGAAGCTCACCTGCCACCCGGCTGGCGCCTCCGCGGAGAGACTGTAGGTCTGGTTCGTGCTCCGGTTGTTTACAATTGTCGTCTCAAAGCTGAAGGATGTTCCGGCCATGCCCTGCTGCTGCGGATATTCCGATGTGAAGTCGCTCTGGCCGCTCTCCTCCTGGCTGACCGTCACCTCGAGCTCCAGGGTATCGGACTTTCCGTCGTCTGCGTCCGCCTCGAGTTCCATCTCATATGTACCTTCCTCGATCTCGGCCGGAACGCTCAGGCTGAACTGCACGTCCGTGCTGTCGTCTGTGTCGGCCTGCCCGCCTTTCACATGAATCTTTGTGATCTCCTTGTTATCGCCCCGAAAATAGCCGCTCCAGCTCTCCGGCAGGGATGTCGCGGACAATGCGACGTCATGCCCTTCTCCGTCCAGACTTGTGAAGTCAAGCGGGAAGTTCACCGTGTCTCCCGCTTTCACCGTGACGCCCGGGTAATCCGTGCTCATATCAATGCCGGACGCCTGCGCGTCCTTAGCTGTTTTCGCATCTGACTCCGTCTCAGTGGTCAGAGCGTTTGCGGCTCCGTCCGTATCCGACGGCTCCTCCGCGTACGCTGCCGTACTCCCGAGAATCATCGCTGCCGCCATCAGCACTGCCGCAGCCGCGCCCTTCCTCCTGCTTACAAGCTTACTGTGTCTCATAGTTCATGTGCTCCTTTCACGAATCGTTCTTCGGCAGGGAGGTGAAAACGATTCTTCCGCCCTCCTGTTGTCAGGGAAAGAATAGTCCCGCTTTGTGTCCCGTCTTTGTTCATTTTGTGTTTAACCAGTGACGGATTTGTGAAAAAATTATGTCCATATTCCCATACCGCCTGTCTCCTTCCTGTCACTGGGCATGTACAGACAAAAAGATCCCGGAGAATGGTTCGCGGCCATATCTCCGGGATCCTTTTTCTCTGCAATACAGATACGCGCCTATCCTCGCCCCACCGCCTGCGCGATGACATGAAGCACCTGGTCGACGTCCAGCGGCTTTGACAGGTGTCCGTTCATGCCGCTCTCCACTGAGCGCTTCATATCCTCGTCGAAGGCGTTGGCAGTCAGCGCGATGATCGGAATCGACGCTGCCTGAGGGTGATCCAGACGGCGTATCGTCTTCGTGGCCTCAAAGCCGTCCATGACCGGCATCTGGATGTCCATCAGGATCAGGTCAAACTCGTCAGCGCCGCCGGCAGCGAATCGCTCTACCGCCTCCTGTCCGTTGTGGGCCTGCGTGACTTCAGCCCCATTCATCTCCAGAATGGACTGAGCGATCTCGATGTTGAGCTCGTTGTCCTCAACCAGCAGGATGCGAAGCCCGTCAATACTCGGCTGCTCCGCGGAAGCCTCCTCCGCGATCATGGTCTCCTGCGGAGACTGGCAGACAGGCAGGGTGATCGTGAAGTGGAAGTCGCTTCCCTCCCCCGGGACGCTGTCCAGTTCGATCGCGCCGCCCATCATCCGCACCAGACGGCTGCTGATGGCAAGACCGAGTCCGGTTCCGCCGTACTGGCGTCCTGTACTCTTCTCCGCCTGCTCAAAGGAGCGGAAAATACGTTCCTGATTCTCCGGGCTGACTCCGATGCCTGTGTCCTTTACGGAGAAATACACCTCGCCGGAGGGCTCCTGACGCACACTCAGCGTAATGGAACCGTCCTCCGGGGTAAACTTCACCGCATTGCCCAGCAGATTGATGATCACCTGGTTCAGATGCAGGGTATCTCCCTCCACCCACGGGTGGTCGATCCTGGCATCCAGAATGTAGCGAATCTTCTTGGCCTGCGCCTGGGGCCGGATCAGGTCGCCCACGCCTTCCAGAAGATGCGCCAGATCAAACGGCACATGTTCTATCGTCATTTTCCCGCTCTCAATCCGGGACATGTCAAGGATGTCATTGAGCAGACCGAGCAGGTACTGGGAAGACTGATCGATCTTGTCCAGATCGGCCTCCACGGCCTTCTGATCCCTCGTGTGCGTCTTGGCAATGTATGTCATACCGATGATCGCGTTCATCGGCGTGCGGATCTCGTGACTCATCCGGGAAAGGAAATCGCTCTTTGCCCGGCTGGCGACATCATACCGCTGACGGTTCAGATTGGCCTCGATCACCTTGACGACCTCGTGAAGCTGTCCCTTCTGTTTATCGCTGATGGTATATGCTTCCTCCTCCGGCTGCCGCAGGAAAAGAAGCGCGCCTGCATAACTGCCGCTGTCATACAGCGGAAAGGCCCATCCCACCCGTCCGGCGGGCGTTCGCAGGAAACGGCGCTGCTCTTCGCTCATTTCTCCGACGTTTCGGGAATACGGTTCTTCGGACCACAGCCCTGCCTCCAGCGCGGAGAACTCTTCCGCCGAATAATGGATGGTGCCAGAGCCGCAGGCCGTTCCCTGTTTCGTATCTGCGCTGTGCCACTGATAGGCGACAGCGACCGTGAAAAAGTCCCGGCTCACCTGCGACAGAACGATGTCGCAGACGCCAAGCTCCCTGCCAAGCTTCGGGAACAGTACCGACAGCACGGCTCCCACCTCGCCGCCCCGGTCAAACAGGGCGAAGGTCAGGGGCAGAATTCCCCGGTAAGTGGAAGCTGTATATTCGATCGGAGTGATTACTTCTCCTGCCAAAGCATTCCCATCCGAAGTCTGGGCATTCTCCACGCCCGGACCGGCATCCGCCTGTCCTATCCGGATCTGCGCGTTCTCGTCCTCCGCCCAGAGGATCCCATCGTCTCTTGTCTTCGCGGCAGAAAGCGCCCGGCAGACCCTCTCCAGCAAAGACAGGTAGCGTTCCCCTTCCCGGGTCTGCGCGCATCCGCATGCAAAACGGATTTTAAGCACCCCGTCCGCATACAGCTGCTCTGCCAGACGGCACAGTTCCTCCGCGGCATGCTGCGCGGCAGTCCGCTCCCAATCCTCCAGCCAGAACAGGAATTCGTCTCCGCCGAGGCGCAGGAGCACGCTCTGAGAAGAAGCCTCCTTCTTTTGCCATGACTGCAGAAGGTGACCCAATTCCTCCAGGACCGTGTTTCCGGCCACGACGCCCATCCTCCGATTGAGTTCTCCCAAAGCCCGAACGTCCAGCAGGATCAGACAGCCGCGATGACCCGCCTGAATATTGCTGCGAATGATATCCTCTCCGGACGCACGGCGGTACAATCCGGTGAGAGAATCCCGGTGAAGAGATTCATAAGCCGCCGTCTCCTGCAGCTTCTGATCGTGAATGTTGTGCAGCGCCCCGATGAGCGTTCTCGGCCGCCCTTCTCCCGCGGGCATGATCCGCCCGGTCAGCTCGTACCAGCGATAATCCTTCGCCTGCCCGGAAAAATCAACCCGGAAGGAAACGGACAGCTCGTCTCCGGCCTCGGCCAGCCGCGCCAGCAGGATCCGTCGGTCGTCCGGATGAATGTAATCGCGCGTTTGGGCTTTCTTTAGCAGACCTTCCCTCAGCTCTTCCCGGCCGCTCCCGTCCAGATTGTAGAATACCGCCCTGTCGTGATCCAGATCGTGCGAGATCAGGATATCGGAGCTGCTCTGGAGAGCCATGCGATAGCGCTCCTTTTCCTCCAGCAGATCATATTCCGTCTGTTTCTGGCGTTCGGTAAGGCGACGGATCGTGCCGTACAGCTCGTCTATTTCAGCAATACGGCTGGGCGGAAATTCTCCCAGCTCATTTTCAGAACTGTTCTGAATGCAGGAGGACAGCCGGCGAATCGGCCCGGTCACATGCCGGACCACGAAAAATGCCAGAATGGCGGCCACCGCCAGGGAAAGCAAGGTAGCGATGACAAACACTCTGGAAAGTGTGTCGCTGATACCGAAAAGGGCGGCGCGGGTCTCCACGCCGGCCAGGTACCAGCTCTGCTCATAGAAAGGCGTATTCGTATTGTAAAGGCGCAGAGGCTGCAACACCAGATAATCCGTGTGATCGCCGTGTGTAACCGAAAACAGATCCTCCACTTCCGCGGAAAACAGCGAGACTTCCTCCATGTCCAAAGCCAGCTGTCCAGCCACAGGCCCTGCCGCGTGAATCAGACGATAACTCTCCTCACCGGAGCGCTCCAGCAGCAGATATCCGCCCCGCTGTCCGGAATCCACCTCCTGATAAGGCAGGCTCTCGCTCAGATGCGTCAGAGAGATCTCAATTCCCATCACACCCCAGGTCTCCCCCTCAGCCGTAATCAGGGGAATCGAGCATGTGATCATCTGATAGGGATCATTGGCATTGTCCTCCAGGCAGAACGGGTGGCTCCAGAAACACAGATCAGCCGCGTCCTGCTGCGGATATTCAACGCCGGCAAGATACGGAGCGTAGAAAAACTGATCCGCCTCCCGAACTCCCTGCCGTTCCAGATTCAGCCGGGTCTTCCAGTCGATATCGAGCGGGATCTGATAGGTCTGTGATACCGCGGAAGGGCCAATCGTCAGCATCAGATCAGAATAGTCGGCCGGGTGTGTATCCGGATCCCCATCCCGCAGATAGAGAGCGCTCAGCGCCCCGCCCTGCTCTGCAATCTCCTCATGCGTCAACACAAGG
>CANQIW010000093.1 GCA_947624055.1 uncultured Lachnospiraceae bacterium | reverse complement strand
GGGTATAGCGCAGCTGGTTAGCGCGCCAGATTGTGGCTCTGGAGGCCAAGGGTTCGAATCCCTTTACCCACCCTGTATAAATAGGGCTGTTGCAGACGGTGCGACATCCCTATTTGATTAATGGGCTATCGCCAAGCGGTAAGGCACAGGACTTTGACTCCTGCATTCGCCGGTTCGAATCCGGCTAGCCCAGCTTGACAGCCAGTCTGGTGGCGTCAACGGTCCAAGACAGCCGGTTCCGGCTGCGAAAGGTATGTATTATGTAGAGAACTGAGCGGAAGAAGTTTGTGCAGGGATCCGGTCATGAGAAATTTGTGCGCGGATCTGCAGAGATATATGTGCGGAAATGACGGAATTGGCAGACGTGCAGGATTTAGGTTCCTGTGCCGCGAGGCGTGAGGGTTCAAATCCCTTTTTCCGCATTTTTTATTTCAAAACAGGATCTGGCTGAAAAACAGCAAGAAAAAACCGGAAACTCCTGTATTTACAGGAATTTCCGGCGGAGTGAGTGGAGATAGGGGGACTCGAACCCCTGACCTATGCGTTGCGAACGCATCGCTCTCCCAACTGAGCTATATCCCCAGAATGTGTGCCGGAGCCTTCCGGCACTTTTTGATGGAAGCAAGGAGGCTCGAACTCCTGACCTCTCGCGTGTGAGGCGAACGCTCATCCCAGCTGAGCTATGCTTCCCGAACAACTCTATTATAATCATTTGGAGAAAAATTACAACTAAAATTTTTATTTTTTGAAAAATATTTTTTTAAAGAGGGGAAAACGGCGCGAAAAAACGCCGAAAAACGGCGTAAAACATTGCAAAAAGACGGAGGATACAGTTGACAGGAGAAAGGCCTGAGTGATACGATAGGCGGCATAAACGCGATGCAGAATAAGTACTCGGACGGTTCGCAAAACAACACAGTCAAAATGAAGAACCGAAAGAAAGAAGCGGATCAAAAAACGGGGCAGGCGAAAGGGAGAAGGATAAAGGTATGGCGATTGAAGTGGTGAGAGAATATCTGAAGCAGTGGGGCGCGGACAAGCGGATCATCGAGTTTCCGACATCCAGCGCGACGGTGGAGCTGGCGGCGCAGGCGGCGGGCTGTGAGCCTGCGAGGATTGCGAAGTCGCTCTCTTTTCTGGTGGACGACCACGCAGTTCTGATCGTGACGGCGGGCGACGTGAAGGTGGATAACGCGAAGTACAAGGCGCTGTTCCACACGAAGGCGAAGATGCTGAACGCGGATCAGGTGACGGAGATGATCGGCCATGCGGTCGGCGGCGTATGCCCATTCGGTGTGAAGGAGGGTGTGGAGATCTATCTGGATGAGTCGCTGAAGCGCTTTGAAACGGTTTTCCCGGCGGCCGGCAGCTCGAACAGCGCGATTGAGCTGACGCTGGAGGAGCTGGAGAAATTCTCCGGGAGCACGAAGTGGGTGGATGTGAGCAAGTCTGCGAACTAACCCTGCTTATTCCGGGGTGTGCGAATGGATTTTGACCTGCATATTTCGGGATACGCGAACAGTCTTTGATCCTCCTTATTCCGGCGGCGCAAATACGGATTTTCTGAATATGGCGGAATCCGGACAAAAAATTGGATAATCGGTTGTGCTTTGCAGCAAAATATAGTAAAATGAACGATAATATGAAGGAAGGAGGCTTACTGTATGGATATTAATCTGCAGGCCGTGACCTGGCTCGGAGTGTTTGTGGTCATGCTGATCGTCGAGGCGATCACGCTGGGGCTGACGACGATCTGGTTCGCAGGCGGCGCTTTGGCGGCGTTTGGTCTCGCGATTGCGGGCGTGGATACGCTGCTTCAGATCGTTGCATTCTGTGTCGTGTCCGTAGTGCTGCTGATCGCCACGCGGCCGGCGGCAGTGCGCTGGCTCAACAGGGAGCGCGTCAGGACAAACGCGGAGAGTCTGGTGGGCGTGACGGCGGTCGTCACGGAGCCGATCAACAATCTGGCAGGCAAAGGCAGGGTGCAGGTCAAGGGGCAGTCGTGGTCCGCGCGTGCAGTGGCCGACGACATTCAGATCGAAGCAGAGAAACAGGTCAGGATCACAAAGATCAGCGGCGTTAAGCTGATCGTGGAGGAGGTTTAAAAATGCAGAGTGGAACAATTCTTGTAATTATTTTGGTTCTTATTCTTTTGCTTGTTCTTGCGAGCTGTGTGAAGATCGTTCCGCAGGCGCAGGCGTTTATCCTGGAGCGGCTCGGCGGCTACCAGACCACATGGGATGTAGGATTACATTTCAAGATTCCGCTCATCGACCGCGTGGCGAAGCGCGTGAACTTGAAGGAGCAGGTCGTCGACTTCGACCCGCAGCCGGTGATCACAAAGGATAACGTTACCATGCGGATCGACACGGTCGTGTTCTTCCAGATCACGGATCCGAAGCTGTTCACCTACGGTGTGGAGAACCCGATCATGGCGATCGAGAACCTGACGGCGACTACGCTGAGAAACATCATCGGCGATATGGAGCTCGACCAGACGCTGACCTCCCGCGAGGTGATCAACACAACGATGCGCTCGACGCTCGACGTCGCGACTGATCCGTGGGGCATCAAGGTAAATCGCGTGGAGTTGAAGAACATCCTTCCGCCGGCGCAGATCGTCGACGCGATGGAGAAGCAGATGAAGGCGGAGCGCGAGCGAAGAGAGGCGATCCTCAAGGCAGAGGGTGAGAAGAAGTCCTCGATCCTTGTGGCGGAAGGCAACAAGCAGTCCGCGATCCTGGATGCGGAGGCCGAGAAGCAGTCCGCGATCCTTCATGCAGAGGCTGAGAAGGAGCGCATGATCCGCGAGGCGGAAGGCCAGGCGGAGGCGATCCTGAAGGTGCAGCAGGCGAAGGCCGAGGGTATCCGCCTGATCAAAGAGGCAGGGGCGGATCAGGCCGTTTTGACGATGAAGAGTTTCGAGACGCTCGAGAAGGTGGCAGACGGCAAATCTACGAAGATCATCATTCCGTCCGAGCTGCAGAACGTGGCCGGGCTCGTGAGCGCGGTGACAGAGGTCGCGAAGGACGTGAAGGCTTCGAAAGAAGCGTAAGCTGAGAACAGGGGGAATGCCGGAAATCCAAACGAATTTCCGGCTGGCCGTGTATGACGGCAAGCTGTCAGCAGATAGCAGTTTGCAGACAGCAGTTCAGGATGAACCGGCGCAGGCGGCTGCGCATGAGGAGGATATTATGAATTTAAAGGGCAGGAATTTTTTGACGCTTCGGGATTTCACGCCGGAGGAGATCACGTATTTCCTTGATCTGGCGGCGGAGCTGAAGGCGAAGAAAAAGGCGGGGGAGCTGACCCATTATTTTACCGGGAAGAATATTGCCCTGATCTTTGAGAAGACAAGCACGAGAACGCGCTGTTCGTTTGAGGTGGCGGCGCATGATTTAGGCATGCATGTGACGTATCTGGATCCGAAGGGCTCGCAGATCGGAAAGAAGGAGAGCATCCGCGACACCGCGCGCGTGCTCGGCCGGATGTACGACGGCATTGAGTACCGCGGTTATGGGCAGAGCATCGTCGAGGAGCTGGCGAAGTATGCGGGCGTTCCGGTCTGGAACGGCCTGACAAATGAGTATCATCCGACGCAGATGCTGGCGGACTGCCTGACGATCCGGGAGCATCTCGGGGAGCTGAAGGGCAAGAGGCTGGCGTACTTCGGTGACGCGCGTTACAACATGGGCAACTCGCTGATGATCGTCTGCGCGAAGCTCGGCATGCATTTTGTGGCCTGCACGGCGAAGGAGTATTTCCCGGATCCGGAGCTTGTCGCGGCGTGTCAGGAGTACGCGAAGGCGAGCGGCGGCTCCATCACGCTGACAAAGAGCGTTGAGGAGGGCGCGAAGGGCGCGGACGTGATCTACACGGACGTCTGGGTGTCCATGGGAGAGCCGGACGAGGTCTGGGAGCAGAGGATCAAGGCGCTGCGGCCGTACCAGGTCAGCGCGCGGGTCATGCAGCTTGCCGGGCCGAAGGCGATCTTCATGCACTGCCTGCCGGCGTTCCATGATCTTGAGACGACGATCGGGCAGCAGATCCACGAGAAGTTCGGGCTCGACGCGATGGAAGTGACGGACGAGGTTTTCGAGTCGGAGCAGTCGGTCGTCTTTGACGAGGCGGAGAACCGTATGCACACGATCAAGGCTGTGATGGCGGCGACGCTGGGGTACGAGATCGCAAGCCGGTGATTACGGCAACGCCGGTATGCGAGATTTCCAGGCCTTGATTTTGGCGACGATAAAATGTAGAAGAGCGACATTACGTATGCGGCGATAAGATGTGAGTTTTTGCTTCAGAAACGGATGGAGAGGACGCATACGGTCTTTGCGGAGAAAATAAGGAATGAAATGCAGCGTGCTGACCGCGCTCGGGCAAGCCGACGGGTTTGTGTCCGGGCGGGAGCTGTGCGATAAGCTTCAGGTGTCCCGCACAGCGGTCTGGAAAGTGATCAATCAATTAAAAGAAGAAGGCTATGAGATAGAATCCGTGCCCCGGAAGGGGTATCGGATTCTTCATCGTCCCGACGTCGTGACTGCGGAGGAGGTGGGGAGCCGCCTGCAGACAGAGTGGGTCGGCCGACCGGTCCAGTATTGTGCGGCGATCGATTCGACGAACAATGAGGCACGGCGGCTGGCGGAAAGCGGCGCGCCGTCCGGAACGCTTGTGGTTGCCGAGGAACAAAACCAGGGCAAAGGCCGCCGCGGCCGTTCGTGGGTGATGTCTCCGGGCAGCGCGGTAGCGATGACGCTGCTTCTGCGCCCGGAGATCGCTCCGGCACACGCATCCATGCTAACACTCGTGATGGGCATCGCGGTGGCGCGTGCCTGCCAGGGCTTCTGCGGCGTGGAGACAAAGATCAAGTGGCCGAACGACGTCGTGGCGGACGGGCGGAAGATCTGTGGCATCCTGACCGAGATGAGCAGCGAGATCGACTACATCAATTATCTGGTGATCGGCGCCGGGATCAACACATATGTGCGGGACTTTCCGGAGGAACTGGCGCAGAAAGCCGTTTCTCTGCACGAGCTGACCGGCTCCAGGCCGGATCGCGCCGGATTGATCGCGGAATGTATGCGGCAGTTCGAGCTCTGCTATGAGGAATTCCTGAAGACGCAGGATCTGAGCGGGCTGAAGGACGAGTACAATGCGCTTCTGGCCGGAATTGGCGGCCGCGTGCGGGTGCTCGAGCCCGGCAATGAGTATGACGGCGTGTCGGAGGGGATCAATGAGCGCGGCGAGCTTCTCGTGCGCCGGGACGATGGAAAGGTCGAGGCCGTCTATGCCGGGGAAGTGTCGGTTCGGGGAATCTACGGATATGTGTGAAAACAGTAAGCCAGGTATACGGTGCGCTCACTTGTGAGAAGCACCGTGCATCTGGCGAACGTCCATCACAAGCAGCGGAGGCATCGTAAGGGACCGGGAGCTGCGAATGAGGGCGGACGCGGGAATGCCGCAGGCATGGAGCGGCCGTTTTCACATGGAATTAAGAATAGATATGAGCAGCGGAGGGTTTTTGGTATGAGTGAGAATGGCACGGTCGTGCTCTGCGGAGCGAACGCGTATGAGGAAAAATATTATCTGAACGAGGCTTTTGCGAATCTTCCGACGCAGATCAGGGAAGAGCTGCAGATCATGTGTGTGCTGTTCACGCATGACGTAGGGGGCATTCTCCTGCTTGAGTTCGACGAGGACGGCGAGCTGTTATTCCGGACGCAGGCGGCGCAGGGTGACTTTTCCTACGATGAGATCGGAGCAGAGCTGAAGATCAAGGAGCTGCAGCGCGAGAAAGAAGATCTGCTGCGCTCCCTGCAGCTGTACTATCAGGTGCTGACGAAAGGGATCGACTCGCTGGAGCTGTAGAAAAATGAATTTGTCTGTCGATGCTTTGAAAGAAATCGAACGAGCAACTCTTGTGCGAAGCGGGCATAGGATCTTATAGAAAATCAGGAGAAGAACTGGAAAATTGAGAATCGGAAACGTAGATTTGGACAATAATATCATACTGGCGCCGATGGCAGGGGTATCCGACCTGCCATTTCGCTTGCTGTGCCGGGAGCAGGGCGCGGGTCTGGTCTGCACAGAGATGATCAGCGCGAAGGCGATTTCCTTTGGGAACAAAAATACTGCCGCGCTGATGAAGACGACACCGGATGAGCGGCCGGTGTCGCTGCAGCTTTTCGGTTCTGACCCGGATATAATCAGCCGGATGGCCGCATATATTGAAGAGCAGCCGTTCGATATTCTGGACATCAATATGGGCTGCCCGGTTCCGAAGGTGGCGGGAAACGGCGAGGGCTCCGCGCTGATGCGCGATCCGAAGCTTGTCGGGGAGATTGTCAGCCGGACGGCGCGCGCGACGAAGAAACCTGTCACAGTCAAAATCCGGAAAGGATTTTCAGAAGATGAAGTCAACGCGGTGGAGATTGCTCGGATCGCGGAGGCTTCCGGCGCGGCGGCGGTCGCGGTGCACGGAAGGACGCGCGAGCAGTATTACTCCGGAAGGGCAGATTGGGACATCATCCGGCAGGTCAAGGAGGCCGTGCGCATTCCCGTGATCGGCAACGGCGATGTGAACTCGCCGCAGAGGGCGAGGCAGATGCTGGAGGAGACCGGCTGTGACGCGGTCATGGTCGGGCGCGCCGCGCGAGGCAATCCATGGATCTTCCGGGAAATCCTGAAGTATCTTGAGACCGGGGAGATCCCGGAACGCCCTCCGCGCGAGGAGATCCGCCGCACGATGCTGCGCCACGCCCGGATGCAGATCGAGCACAAGGGCGAGTACGTCGGCATCCGTGAAATGCGCAAGCACATTTCCTGGTACACGGCCGGATATCCGAACTCCGCTAAGCTCCGCGGGGCGATCAATCTGGTGGAATCGTACGAGGAACTGGAGCGGCTGCTGGAGGAGCGTTTTTGATAAATTATTTTCTGAAAAATCTACTGAAAAGCATAGAATGCAAGACAATTCAGAGGCGCTCGTTTTTCTTGACAAAAGATAGTGAATCGGCTATAATTACGTGATTACTGAGGACGGACAAAAGAATACAGGACGACAAAAGACGGACATCAGCCGGCGGGGGAGAGCCGCCGGTATACAGAGCAGTAAAATGCAGCGCAAGGCAATGCAGCGCGATGCAGGACAAGGCAGAGCAATGCAAGGCAAAGTAAAGCGTGCGATGCAGCAAAAAGCAATACATGCAATATTAAGTAAGAAGGGTGTTGATTTGTAATGGAAGAAAAAAAGAGACTGTTGACGTACACAGGGCTGAAGAAACTGGAGGACGAGCTGCACGACCTGAAAGTAAACAGGCGCAAGCAGGTTGCGGACAAGATCAAGGAAGCCAGAGAGCAGGGCGACCTCTCCGAGAACGCGGAGTACGACGCGGCGAAGGACGAGCAGCGCGACATTGAGGCCCGCATTGAGGAGATCGAGAAGATTCTCAAGAACGCGGAGGTTGTCGTGGAGGATGAAGTCGACGTAGGGAAGATCAATGTCGGCTGCACGGTCAAGGTGTACGACGAGGAGTTCGAGGAGGAGATCGAGTTTATGATCGTCGGATCCTCAGAGGCGAACAGTCTTCAGGGAAAGATTTCGAACGAATCTCCGGTCGGCAAGGCTCTGATCGGATGCAGTGTCGGCGATGAGGTGTCTGTGGAGACGCAGGCCGGCACGATTGAGTATAAGGTGTTGGAGATTCAGAGATCGATCTGAGGGAGCCATATGGACGGCTGAGCCGGAGCAAAACAGGCCGGAGGAAACGATTGAGGCGGATAAAAAGTGTAAACCGCACGAGGACGATCAGATCAGACACAAGAATGGCGCCGCATGAAATTGCGGGCGGAAGAAAGGGAGAGAGAACGTGGCAGAACAGCAGAAGCGGCAGGTTCAGGAACAGGATATCAATCAGCTTTTGAAGGTGCGCCGGGAGAAGCTTGCGGATCTGCAGGCGAACGGCGCGGATCCGTTTGTGATCACGAAATACGACGTGACGAATCACAGCACGGACGTGAAGGACGACTTTGAAGCGTACGAGGGCAAATCCGTGTCAATCGCGGGCCGCATGATGTCCAAACGTGTGATGGGCAAGGCTTCTTTCTGCAACGTTCAGGATCTGAAGGGCAATATCCAGTGCTACGTGGCGCGCGACAGCGTCGGCGAGGAGCCGTACAAGGCGTTCAAGAAGATGGACATCGGCGATCTCGTGGG
>CANQIW010000092.1 GCA_947624055.1 uncultured Lachnospiraceae bacterium | reverse complement strand
ATGCAGGAAATGATGAAGATGTACAACATGTACGGCATGGATCCGTCCATGTTCGGCGGGGACGAGACGCTGATCCTCAACGCGAACAACAAGCTCGTGCAGTACGTCGCGGAGCACAGGGATTCCGATAAGGTGCCGATGATCTGCGAGCAGCTCTACGATCTCGCGATGATCTCGCACAAACCGCTCGCTCCGGAAGAGATGACAAAATTCATCGCCCGCAGCAATGAGATACTGATGATGTTCGCGAAATAAAGGGAAATACGTAAGAGACCAAAAAGCAAAGCAGGGACTGCTGCAGGATTTCCGGCGGGCGCCGCCCTTCCGATTCTGCTGCAGTCCCTGTGTTCATGCCCGGAAATACTTTTTAAATGCTTGACTTTGTTTCTCATTAATATATAATGATAGTGTTGTGAAAATAATTTTTCGTCATTTGGCAGTTCATTTTCATATAATATCAGGAACAGGATACACAGGAGATAGCGTATATCATGAAACCACAAAAGCAAAGACGCAGGAGAAAACAGGACAGACTGGTTCTGAATCTTCTGGTCGTAGTCACTTTGGTCCTTGTCGTTTTTGAGGGGAAACTGGTCTATACCATGTTCACCTTCCGCTCTTCCACAAGTGAGGCGCACGCCACCAACACCGCCGGGACAGCGGTATCGTCCAGCGGCTCCGTCTCTGAGACAGAGGCCGAACGACGCCAGACGGCAGCCACCCTCCGGGATGATTCCGATACCGTTCTCGGAGAGACGTTCCTTGCCGGTCTTCCCAACCGTTTCACGACAGCCTCCGCACCCGCGGAAAATCCCGATACGCTGCCCACCGTGTCCGATCCCGATAGTCCGGCGATCGTTCCGAAGTCCGAGACAAGCGTCGACGACTCCTATTTCTCAGACGCAGTGTTCATCGGCGACTCGCGCATGGAGGGCTTCCGAAATGCCTCCGGCATCACGCAGGGCAGATTCTTCACAAGCGTAGGCATGTCCCTCTCCTCGATGCGGAACGATCCCGTTATCTCCACATCAGAGGGGAACATCACGGTGGCTGCTGCTCTCTCGGGCGGACTTTACAGCAAAATCTATATCATGCTCGGGACGAACGATCTCGGCGAATACAACTGGGATTCTTTCCGAGACGGATTCATCGCCACGATGGAGCGTTTCCAGGAGATTCAGCCAGACGCGATCATCTATGTCTGCAGCGTCATTTATGTAGACGAATCCAAGGCTGCCTCCACCCAGTATGTCAACAATGCCAACGTAGACAAGATCAATTCCATTCTGCTGGATATCTGTGAGGAGAAGAATTATTACTATCTCGATCTGAATGAATTCCTGTCAAACGGCTACGGCTCGCTGATCGACGGAGCCTCCAGCGACGGCGTACATCTGTACGCGGACTACTGCAAGCAGATGCTGGACTATCTGAAGAGCCATTACATAGAGGTGGAATCCTCTGCCGGGGAGGGCGAATCCGAGTCCGAGAACATCACCGGAGCCGAGACAGAGACGGAAACGGCGTCTGAGAACAGCAAGGATGCCTGATCCGGCTGCAGACAGCATTCTGCAAGATCACAACAACTGAATTTCGCACAGCGACAGAACCGGAGCTCCATATCCGGAATTGCCGCTGTGTATTAATGAAGGGAGAATCATTTTATGAGAAAAGGGACCATGCTCCTGTGCGCGGCGGTCGCGATGCTCAGCCTGACCGCCTGTGGGGGAAAGAAAGAAGACATATCCGTAGACACGGCAAAACTCACCAAGGAGCTGCTGACCACTGTAAGTTCTGACGAGCTCTCCGAGACAGCCTCTGATATGCTGCCCTCCATCTATTTCTATGAGCCGGACGACGTCACTTCGGCGGTCGCCTACGCAAGCTCAGGCGCAACCGCATGCGAGATCGCCGTGATCGAATCGAAGGACGCCAAAAACACCGAAGCGGTCGAAAAACTCCTGCAGACGCGCGTCGACAACCAGTCCGCGCTCTACGCCTCCTACAACGAGGCGGAAGTCTCCCGCCTGGATGACGCGATCATCGAGAGCGCCGGCGCTTACACCGTGCTGTGCGTCTGCGACGACAAGGATGCGGCAGAAAAAATTCTCGAAAGTTACGGCTTTTAAAAACGTATGCAATCATAAAGCGAAACAGCTTGTCTGATATCCGTATAAAAATTCTGCCCGAGAGATTCATGAGATATTTTTCGGAATAAAAAACCGCGCTGGACTGGTTTGGAATGGTACCGAACCAATCAGCGCGGCTATTTTGTCATTTCTCTTTTCCCTTTTTTAAACTCCCCGGAATCGGAACTTAAACTCCATCCTCCCGCTCACATCGATCAGATGCTCGGAATGCGGACGCGCGCCCCAACTGTCGTCGCCGGCGATACCCATCTGCTGCTTCGCCACGCGGATCACCGTATAGTGCACCTGTGGCAGCTCATAGGCGTGCCGCGCGTTCTCCAGCTCGTGCGGCGTGTAGGGAAGCGCTGAAAAGCTCATCTCGTCTCCCTCAAACAGCAGCCCTCTTCCGTTCCGGTCGCAGACCTTCGCCCAGCGCACGCCGATCTTGTTTCCGCACTCCTGCGGCACCATGTAGCGTGCAAGATTGTCCGCGACTTTGTTGCGGTAAATGCCCAACCTGCCGCCTCTGCAGCGATCCACATAGGTCTCCTCCGGCCCGAGTCCGTACCATTCCACCGTGTCGTAATCCGCATCGATCTTCAGCATCATACCGAACTCCGGCATATCGCCAAGCTCCTTCACCGGATCGTAAGTCAACCTCGCCTCGACCGTGCCATCCCCGTATACCGTGTAGGCCACCTGGCAGGAAGCCCTTGGCGTCGTCGGCATCTCGTAAACAAAAGTTACCGTCACACAGTCCTGCTTCTCCTCGATCAGCGGCTCCACCCACGCGTTTGTCTCGAAATCCCTGCTGCTTGCATACATGCTCGCAATCTTCCACTGCGCGCAGCGCGCCGGCATATGGCTGCCCTCATCGTTGTCGACCGGGGCGCGCCAGAAATTCGGCATCGGAGTGCTCTTCAAAAGCTCCACGCCTCCGAAGCGGTAGGACGTCAGTCCGCCCGTCATATAGGAAAACAGAATCTCAAAACCATCTCCCCGCACGCCAAGATTCCACCTGCCGCGCACGACCTCGAACGTCTTCTGCCCCTTCTTCCCATCCGGCACGTTCTGCACTGACTGAGCTTCCACACCGCCTTGTTCCGTGCTCCGGCCGAACTGACAGACGCCCTGCCCAAACGCGACCTCATGCCCTGCCTTTGCCCAGGGCAGGTCTTTCTTCAGCACAAAGGACAGCGTGACCGCATACTCACCCGGGAGAGCCTGCCCGCTGTCCGCAGGTAAACTGTCCGCAGGTAAGCTTTCCGCCGCAGCTGCGGCAGTCCCGTACCCTGCCCGCAGAATCGCCTCCGGGAGCGCGTACTCCTGCTCACAGAGCGGAGGCACCGCCGTCGCCAGCGGCACGCGCTCCACGAAATGTCCGTCTCGCTCCAGCGTGACCATGCAGTCGAACTGATCCGTGTTCACAAACAGATTTTTATTTTTGACCAGCACCTTGTCGCGCGCAACGACCGCGCTGATGTTCTGGTAATTGAACTTGACCTCCTGCATCTTCGGGGAGGGCGTGCGGTCGCCGCCGTACACAATCCCATTTCCGCTGAAGTTGTAGTCAGTCGGGCGCTCGCCGAAGTCGCCGCCATAGGCCTGGAATTCCTGTCCGCAGCGGTTCCTTTGGTAAAGGGACTGATCCACGTAATCCCAGATAAAGCCGCCCTGATAGAGGGGCTCCGTGTCTGTCAGGTCTGTGTAGAGATACATACCGCCGCAGGAATTCCCCATCGCGTGCGTGTATTCACAGCAGATGAACGGCTTGCTGCGGTCGTTCGCGAGGTGCTCTTTGATCCGCTCCACAGGAGGATACATCTGGCTCTCTATGTCGCTCGTCTCATTGTAACGGCGGTCGTTGCACACACCCTCGTAATGCACGAGGCGTGTCGGATCAAGCCTTCGGAACTGGTCTGACATCTCCTTGATATCAAGCCCGCCGAACGACTCATTGCCGCAGGACCAGATCAGGACCGCCGGATGGTTTTTGTCCCTCTGGTAGATCGAATTGACGCGATCCAGCATCGCAGGCAGCCACTGCGGATGATCGCCCGGCACCGCCAGATCGATCTCTCCCGCGCCGCGCGCGATCGGCTCCCAGGTGCCGTGCGACTCCATGTTGTTCTCGTCGATCATATAGATTCCAAGTCGGTCGCACAGCCGGTAGATCCGTGAATCATTCGGATAATGGCTCGTGCGGATCGCGTTGATGTTATAGCGCTTCATCGTGAGCACGTCCTGCAGGATCTCATCCTCCTGCGGCACACGTCCCGCGCGCGAACTGAACTCATGCCGGTTGACGCCCTTAAAGACAATGCGTTTCCCGTTCAGGAGCATCAGGCTGTCCTTCAGCTCAAAGCGGCGGAAACCGACTGTTTCGCAGATCGCCTCCGTCACCTTCCCCTGCCCGTCGCGGACCGTGAGAACCAGATCGTAGAGGTTCGGCTCCTCCGCGCTCCAGAGCCTGAACTCACCCACCGGAAGCGACAGATGTCCGGAACTGTCCGCACACCCGCGCGCCGCCTGTGTCTGCCCCGCGTCCTCTGCCGTCCCGGACGGCGCCTGCTTTGGGAACCCGTTTTCCTTCTCCAGCTCGAACGACGCCTCCGCCAGAATCTCCGCCCCAGCCGTCGGACGGTTCCCGCGCCTCAGCACATCGGCAAGCTCCTCCGCCTGCGTGTGGTGCTCCTGCAGGCGCATATGCACCGTGCCGCTCCCGCAGCCCTGCGCATCCACAGTCAGCTCCGCCGCGTCGTATGTGTCGTTCAGCAGCGTCCGAATCTTCAGATCCGCGATATGTACCTCCGGCACCGTGTACAGGAATACATCACGGAAAATCCCGGAGAAGCGGAAAAAGTCCTGATCCTCCGCCCAGCTTCCGCTCGTCCACTTGTATACCTGCACCGCCAGCTTGTTCTCCCCCGGCTGCACATACGGCGTGAGGTCAAAGTCGGACGGCGTAAAGCTGTCCTCACTGTAACCGACGTAATGTCCGTTCAGCCAAAGCGCCATACCGCTCTCCACGCCCTGGAACGAAATGTACAGCGGTCCGCCCTGCAGCTTCTGCGGCACTGTGAAGTATTTGACATAGCTGGCCACCGGATTGAAGCGTGTCGGAATCTCATCCGTCCAGATCTGCTCGTGCCCGTCCCAGGGATACTGCACGTTCACATAAGCCGGAATATCGTACCCCTCCAGCTGAATATGCGACGGGACGCGGATGTCCGCCCAGCCGCGGCAGTCCGTCTCCGGCAGTTCAAAACCCTTCACGCACTCCGTCAGGTTCCGCGCATAAGAAAATTTCCAGAGGCCGTTCAGCGAATACCGAAACGGATTCTCCCCGGACATGAGATGCGCCTCGTCCGGATAACAAATGTGGTCAGAATGCGCCGGCAGCACATTCTCCTTGAAAAATTCAGGATCGCTCAATTTCTTGTAGTCGAACATTTCTCCTTCTCCCCTGCAGGCGGAATCTGCCTGAATACAAAACTTTTTCCTGCCCGTCGCCCTATTTCACCGCGCCCGTAGACGCGTCTCCAGTGCTCGCCGAGCAAAGGCAGCACATAGCTGCCCTGCGGCATCTCGTAATAGCGAAATTCGAGTTGCTCCTGCTTCTTCCTTGCCACGGCTTTCCTCCTGCATCGCGCTGTTTTTTGTTCTTTATTTTATCATACACTTCGGATTCAGGCAAGACAGTGCATTTTCCTCATGTCTTCTCTTTCCAATTCTTCTGAGGTCAGGCATTCTCTCATACTCTCACAAGATTTCTCAGATCCGGCATTCCCCATCCCTGCCTGTTTTTCGGAAGCCCGAGATCCGCCGCCGATTCCCGGAGCCTCATTTTCACCTGCACGTTCGTCAGATACGGCCTCTGCTCCAGAAGGAGCGCGATACAGCCGCTCACCGCGGGAGCCGCCATAGAAGTTCCGCTCTTGCACGCATAGTACTGTCCCTGCTGCCAGCGGGGCGAGCAGGAGACAATATTGGTTCCCGGCACCACAAATTCCGGCTTGCACACGCACTCTCGCGTCGGCCCGCAGCCGGAATAATTCGCATTCACATTCGCCTGACGGTGACGAAACTGGTTCGAGGATCCCACGGTGATCACCTTTCTGCTGTTCCCGGGCGCCGTAATGCTCATCGGCTCCGGCTCCATATTCCCGGCGGCCGCTACAACGACAAGCCCACTGTCCCATGCCTGTTCCACGCGCTCCACAAGCATTCTGGAGCCTTCGTCGTCCTCTCCCCTGGTCGTTCCCGCGGAAATATTCATCACGCGGATGTGATAGCGTTCCCTGTTCGCGATCACCCAGTCTATCCCGTTAAAAATGTCAATCAGGCTGCCCTGCCCTCTGTTGTCCAGCACCTTTATATGCAGCAGGTTGCATCCGGGCGCGATCCCCCGGTATCTTCCCATTGAGCTCCTGCCGTCCCCGCCGATAATTCCGCTCACATGGCTTCCGTGAGACGCATCATCGTAACAATCTCTTCTTCCATTTATCAAATCCACAAATCCTACGATCCGATCCGCGTAATCCGGATGTCTGCAGACACCGGAGTCCAGCACCGCAACCGTAATTCCCCGCCCCGTGATTCCTGCCCTGTGGATCTCGTCCGCATGAAGCTTCGCTCTGACATGATCCATACTGCTTCCCTCCCGTTATCAGGATATGCGCGGAGATGAAAGAAGTGCAAAAAGGACGCCCCTCCGGTTCTCTGACTTTTGGGACATCCTCTCAGTCGGTCATATTTTTTCGGGAGCTTTTCCTTCACGCACCGTCAGTCTTCCAGATTCTGGCACAGGGTGATCACCAGCACATCATCCACGGACGGGTTCCTGACAAAGTAATCCGTCGTCTCAACCCTTCGGTAGATCCCATCGTCCCCTCTCTGGCGCGTAACGATGCGAACCCACTTCTCCCCGCGCCCATATGCATCCAGCAGATTGCCGATGCTGAACGTATCCCGGAAAAGCTGCTGATCCTCCGGCGCCATCGTCGACGCCCCATGCTCGATCAGCTCCGAAAACACGCCGGTAGACGGGCAGGACTGGCTGGTGAAATTCTCGTAGGCCATCATATAGAAGCTGTTTCTCGTCAGGTTTGAAAAAATCACCAGCGGATAGCGGATAAAGACCGCGTCCATCAGCAGCTGCAGCGCACTCGAAGGCGGCTGGATCACGAGGATGTCCTCCGGTTCCTCCAGCGCCTTGCGCTCCTCGCAGGCTTTCCAGAACTCCTCCTCCGGCATCGGTTTCGCGAACAGGAACCCCTGGATGACCTTGCAGCCGCAGGTGCGCAGGAAACCGAGCTGTTCCCTCGTCTCCACGCCCTCTGCCACCGTCGTCAGTTTCAGACGGTGCGCAAAGGTAAAGATGCTCTCGAGCACGATGCGCTCCTTCTCGTCCTCACAGTTTCTGCTCAGCAGAGATTTATCGATCTTGAGCGTGTCCATCGCAATATCCTTCACAAAGCTCAGCGTGGAAAGCCCGCTTCCGAAATCGTCCAGCGCCACAGGAAAACCGGCGTCCCGCACTCCCCGGACGAGATCCGCAATCCGCTCCCCATGATCCACCAGCGCGGACTCCGTGATCTCTACGACCAGCAGGCTGTGCTTCACCTTATATTCATCCACCGTCGCGCAGAGCCTTTGTACAAAATCCGTCTCCTCCACATGCCAGCGAGAAAAGTTGACCGAGATCGGGAACTGCCGTATCCCCTGCTCCCCCTGCCTGTGCAGGAGCGCGCACGCCTGCCTGCAGATATGCCAGTCAAGCTCCGTGATCGCGCTCGACTCCTCCAGCACCGGGACGAATTCTCCCGGCGAAACCAGAGCGCCGTCCGGCTTCACCCAGCGCGCCAGCGCCTCCGCGCCCCTCAGCTTGTTCGTCAGCGCGTCGTACTGCGGCTGATAATACGCCCTTATCTCTCCCTCATTGATCGCATTCAGGATCTCCGGAACCGTATACGCCATAAAACATCATCCCCCAATATAGTCTTGTCCTCTGTGCCGCGTATGCACATTTGCATTATTGTAGCAGAAAAAGGAGGCGGCCACAAGGGAAATGTTCGTGTTTAATTCATTATGGTTACACGGACGCCCTTGCAGGGATTGGTCAATGCCACGGCAAACACGCTTCCGCTC
>CANQIW010000091.1 GCA_947624055.1 uncultured Lachnospiraceae bacterium | reverse complement strand
CTCGCTTTTGATATACTGTTCTATACCGGTATGCGCTCCGGGGAGCTTCTGGCTCTGACAAAGCCGGACATACTTCCGAATAAGAAGATCTCCATCAACAAGAATTATGCCGTCGTCGATGGCGAAGAGCTGTTTCTGGAGCCGAAGACGCCGAAGGCAAAACGCGATGTTCCGATCCCGGATTTTCTGTACGACGACATCATGACTTATATTTCAAAGCTTGGCAGTCTCCGCCCGACAGACCGGATTTTCTATTTCACGAAATCGGCCCTGGACAAAGAGATCAAGATCGGCGCAGCAGCTGCAGGTCTTCCGTCAATCCGGGTACACGATCTGAGGCATTCACACGCGAGCATGCTGGTCAACATGGGATTCGCGCCGATCGAGATCGCGGATCGGCTCGGGCATGAGTCGATAAAGACTACTCTGGATACATATTCCCATCTGTACCCGGAGAAAAGCTCGGCCATTGCAAACAAACTGAATGAACTCCGGAGCACATAAACCGCCCGCCTGCTGAGCGCAGGCAGGCGTTATCTTTTTCTATCCCTGTGATGTTCAGATCTGCCAATTCGGAGCAGAATTTCAAATATCAACATCATATTAACATCACGGGCGGTTTTGCACATCTGGGAAGCCGCATAAATGCGTTATTTCTTTGAAAATTTCCTCTATTCCAGCTCTATCGTTCCCGGCGGCTTGCTGGTCAAATCATAAAGTACCCGGTTCACGCCCTTCACCTCGTTGATGATCCTGCTCATTACCCTCTGAAGCACCGCGAACGGGATCTCTGCCGCCTCGGCCGTCATGAAATCGATCGTGTTCACCGCGCGGAGCGCTACCGCATAGTCGTAGGTGCGCTCGTCGCCCATCACGCCGACGCTCTGCATGTTGGTGAGCGCCGCGAAATACTGCCCGATGCTCCGGTCAAGCCCTGCGCTGGCGATCTCCTCGCGGTAGATCGCGTCCGCGTCCTGCACGATCCGCACCTTCTCCGCCGTCACCTCGCCAATGATACGGATGCCAAGCCCCGGACCGGGGAACGGCTGGCGGTAGACCAGATACTCCGGAATGCCGAGCTCCAGCCCGGCCTTGCGCACCTCGTCCTTGAACAGATCCCGCAGAGGCTCGATGATCTCCTTGAAATCCACATAATCCGGCAGGCCGCCTACGTTGTGATGCGACTTGATGACGGCCGACTCACCGCCCAGACCGCTTTCCACCACGTCCGGGTAGATCGTCCCCTGCACCAGAAAATCGACCGCACCGATCTTCTTCGCCTCTTCCTCGAAAACACGGATAAACTCCTCGCCTATAATCTTGCGCTTCTTCTCCGGCTCGGAAACCCCAGCCAGTTTTTTATAAAAACGCTCCTGCGCGTTCACACGGATAAAATTCAGGCGATACGGGCCGTCCGGGCCGAACACTGCCTCCACCTCGTCCCCCTCGTTTTTGCGCAGCAACCCGTGATCTACGAACACACAGGTCAGCTGTTCGCCGACTGCCTTTGCCAGCAGCACTGCCGCCACGGACGAATCCACGCCGCCCGACAGCGCGCAGAGCACCTTGCCGTCTCCGACCTTCGCACGGATCGCTTTGATGGACTCCTCCACAAACGAATCCATGCGCCAGTCCCCGGCGCAGCCGCAGATATGCAGCACAAAATTTTCCAGCATCTTTGTGCCTTCCTGCGTATGTAATACCTCCGGGTGGAACTGGATCGCGTAGAGCTTTTGCTCCTCATTCTCCGCCGCCGCCACCGGACAGTCCGCCGTGTGTGCGGTAATGCGGAAGCCCGGCGCGATCTTTGCTATGTAATCATTGTGGCTCATCCAGCAGATCGTTTTCTCCGAAACATTCTCAAACAGTTTGCAGGAGCGGTCGACCGTCACCTCGATCTTGCCGTACTCGCGCACCGGGGCGTGCTTCACCTCGCCCCCGAGCACAAGCTGCATCAGCTGAGCGCCGTAGCACAGCCCAAGTATCGGAATACCAAGCTCGAACAGTTCTTTCGTGTAAGTCGGCGCGCCCGGCTCATAGCAGCTGTTCGGCCCGCCTGTCAAAATGATCCCCCTGGGGTTCATTGCCTTAATCTTTTCAAGCTCCGTCCGGTAAGAATAAATTTCACAGTACACGTTGCATTCCCGAACCCTGCGGGCCACCAGCTGATTGTACTGTCCCCCGAAATCCAAAACGATAACGGTCTCTCTCTTCATTGTCCTCTCCATTCCCGCCCGCCGTATCCCGGACGATTTTCGATTTTTCTCTTTCTCAGCGACCACGAATATACTCTAAGTTCATTCGTCAGATTCATTCGCCAGATCCATTGTCAGATCAATTTCGAAGATTTTCCGCGGCGCCATTCATTGCACCCATCCATTGCAATTTCAAACGCACATCATTTTGTCGTATCTGTGAAAAATATTATAAGATAGCTTTCCCGACAAGGCAACAAAATTTTATGAATCAGATTACTGATATTTATATATCAGACAACACAATCTCGTAAATCGAGTGACTGACTTTTGCAATTTTACAAAACGAATTCTATATCTCATAAACTGAGCGGCAGGATTTCGCACCCACCGCCCAAAATAATTTACTCAAAACAAGCTTTCCAGTTCCTCACGGTTCGAGAGTCCGACGCTCCGGTTGACGCAGTCCCCGTCCTTAAACGCAAGCACTGTCGGCACCGAGGCGACCTTGTACTGCCGCGCCAGATCCGGCAGTTCGTCCACGTTCACTTTCCCCACATAATATTTATCCTGTGCGACGTCCAGCTCCTCCATCAGAGGCGCCATCGCCTTGCAGGGGCCGCACCATTCCGCGTAAAAGTCCACCATCACCGGTTTATCTGCATGCAGCACATTCTGCTCGAACTGCTCCTGTGTCTTAATGATCAACATTTCTGTCATCTCCTTTTCTTTTGATATAGAATCATACGTTTTGCAGGTTAAACTGCCGTGTTATTTATCATTCCCTGCAAAAAAATCAGCTATGCAAGGCAATTATAGCGCGTTTTCCCAATTTTGTGCAATGTTTTGTGATTTCATTTTCTGATTTTTGAGAGTTGTTCATCCGTATGATAACAGATCCGGTGGTATGTGGACAAAACTACGGAAACTCAAGACTTACAATACTTGCAGAAATCAATCAAACTGTGTTAATATTAACCGACAGAAGACAACGGCGCCGCAAGGCAAGAGTTGAAACGTTTTATTATGATTGGAGGCTGCTATGAATCAGTCTGTTTTATATCTGGAATGTAATTCGGGCATCAGCGGGGACATGACGGTCGCCGCCCTGCTCGACCTGGGAGCCGACCGGCAGGTGCTGCTGGACGCGCTTGAAAGCCTGCCGCTTACCGGCTATTCAGTCGAAATAAAAGACGTGTACAAATCCGGGCTGCGCGCCTGTGACTTTAACGTGATTCTGGAACACGACAACCACGACCACGACATGGAATATCTGCATGGACATGAACATGCGCATGTTCATGCAGAAGATTCTGATATGCAAAACTCGCTCCACAGCCACGCGCATGCTGCCGACGGATCCCATACTCCGCTTACACATGCGCACGCTCACGAGTCCCGCAATCTGCGGGATATCACGGAAATCATCAATGCCGGAAAGCTGAGCGGCCGCGCGCGCGAACTGGCGCTTCGCATCTTCCGCATTCTCGCAGAGGCCGAGGCTTCCGTCCACGGAAAATCGGTTGACGAGATTCATTTCCACGAGGTAGGCGCGGTAGACTCGATCGTCGATATCGTGGCCGCGGCCGTCTGTCTGGACAATCTCGCTCCGGCGCGTGTCGTCGTTTCAGCGCTCACGGACGGTACCGGGCAGATACGCTGCCAGCACGGGCTGATCCCGGTTCCGGTTCCGGCCGTAACCGCGATTGCCGAGCAGAACGGTCTTACGCTGAAACTTACTGATATCGAAGGGGAGCTTGTGACGCCGACCGGCGCCGCGATCGCGGCCGCGCTGCAGTCCGACGCTTTGTCATCCGACATACAACAGCAGGGACAGACCGCTTTACCGCATTTTTTCCAGAATCATTCTGCTGCCGGTCTCCCCGACGAATTCTGCATTCGGAAGACCGGGCTTGGAGCCGGGAAGCGTGACTATGCCACGACAGGCGTTTTGCGGGCAATGCTGCTCGAACCGCAGCACCAGACAGATAATTCCGATCGCTCCTCAACTAATCTGTTGCACGATGACGATTCCGCCGACACGATCCTCAGCCTCGAATCGAACATCGACGACTGCACGGGAGAGGCCTTGTCCTTCACGATGCAGGAACTGTTCGCACACGGTGCGCTCGATGTATTCTACGTCCCGATCTACATGAAAAAGAACCGTCCTGCTTATCTGCTGAGAGTGCTCTGCCGCGCGGAAGATCAGGCGGTTCTGGAATCCATCATATTCAAAAACACGACGACCATCGGCATCCGCGCGCAGGAAATGCAGCGCACGAAGCTCCCGAGGCAGGTCGTTTCGCTCGACACGCCCTGGGGCAAAGCCGACGTCAAGTGCTGCACGCACGGCGGCGAAACCCGGTGCTATCCCGAAAACGACAGTGTCAGCGAACTCGCCCGCAGGAACCAGACAGGTTTTCCTGAAATGTATCATCAGATACAGGAATATGCCAGCAAAACGCTCATGAACGGATTCGTTTCGATCAGATTCTGAATCGGAAGTCGGCCTGGCCAAACCGGAATTCCCGGGAATGAATTCATGGCTTTTCACGCGTTCAGCTCAGTGATCAGTTGCGGTCGGAGGAGTTCAGCACTTCCGCCACGCCCTTCCACTCCTCCAGCAGGCGTTCCAGTGAATACGCCGCATTCGCCGGACTTGTGGAGGGCAGGCCGACGATCTCCCGGCCGCAGCTTTTCCTCTGGAAGCGCTCGAACAGCCGCTTCGCCGTGCCGCCATTCGCGTAGATCCGCCGAATGTCCGCGCACTCCAGGATCCTGCCCAGATCGTTCGGAACCACGTTGCGGATACTGCTGTCGCTCGAACCGACGATCTCGCACTCCGCGATCACATCCCAGACCGCGACTCGATTCTCCAGAAGCATGCGTTTCTTCTCCTCAATCGTCCCAGGCTCCTGCCAGCCCGTGAGTCCGGCAATTACCTTCCAGAAACGGTTCTGCGGATGTCCGTAGTAGAACTGCTGCTCCCGCGACTTGACCGACGGGAAACTTCCCAGGATCAAAACTCTGCTGTTCTCATCATACACCGGCTCAAACTCGTGCCGGACCTTCTGATACTCGCCCATGTCCAACTGCCTTCTCTTTATCACCTGTTCAGTACACTTTCATAATCTTTCAGAGTCTTAAATCAGGTTTTCAGCCTCCTGCTCTCTTCTGAGATGCCGCCGCTCCACGTATCTTCCCCGCAGCCGTGTGCAGCCCGCAGCGGATCAGGGACAGCAGCGACGATGCCGCCGCGGACATCAGAAAGACCGACGGCACCACCAGCGGCCAGAACTTCCACCGCTCAGCGACCACCGGCACATTCGGTATCAGGATACCGTCGTACACGATACGGTCGAAAATCCAGGAAATCAGATACAGTCCCAGTGAAATGCCGGAGATATACGTCAGAATCTCTTTCACAACCACCGGCCAGCGCTTCACGTTCAGGCGCAGAAGCAGCGTGAACCAGAGCACCGCCGTGATCAGATTTTCTCCGCCCCAGGTGCTGTTGTTGCCCCAGACAAAATCCCCGCCATCGCTCCGGTAATAATTGTACCAGCCGAACGCAACGATCACCACAAGCAGGAGCACGACGTTCAGCCACTTTTTCAGCTTCAGTCCGTATTCCCGCAGATACGCTCCGATAAAATAATAGGTGATCGGATACATCCCGGTAAAGAATCCCGGCACGATCGGATCATACGTTGTGGAAATCGATGGTGACGCCCACCAGCCGGGCGTCCGGAAATTAAAGATATTAAGCAGCTTTGGAAGAAGGGTGAGCGACGCCATCGTGAGCACGAGCACCTGCTTCTCCCGCTGGGTTTTCAGCCCATGATACGCGAGATTCAGAAACGGGATCATGAGGAACAGGCCGATGTACATCTCGATGTACCAGGCGTAATTTGCCGCGTCGAAATCCAGGATATCCAGGATCGCCGTCTTCCACGTCACCTCATAGTTCAGCGCGAATTTCTTGAACAGCAGGCAGGCGACGCTCGCGAGCAGATAAATCTCGACCGTCTTCCACAATCCTCTGTAATACCTGCGGCTCAGCGTCTTGTTCAGCATCAGATAGCCGGTCAGGATCATGAACATCGGCACGCAGGTCATAAAAAAAGAGCGGTACACGCAGAGCCAGAAGATATCCGGCCGATTCGTCGGCTCATAGTAGAAGCCGCTGTTCAACAGAAAATGAACCGAAAGCACACTGAACACAGCGACACAGCGGATCAGATCCGCATTCATGTCGCGCTCGCGCATATTCTTCCGGCCATGCCCGGCAGCTTCACGATCCCCTGTCATCTTCTCATTCAATCTATTCTCCGCCTGCATTTGACTCCCCGACCTTTCTTTCGCATCCACATCAAAATCTATATATCTTCTCCGGCCAATCCGCGCTGGCCACTATCTCACGACCTTCGCCTTCGGGTAGATCTTCGCCATCCGCTCGTCCGGGAAGTGTTCGTCGATAAACTCCGCGACCACGTTCGGCGCCTCGATCCCGTGCTGCCTCTGTGAATAGCGTCCGAGCGCCATCGCCGAAATCAGGATATCGCCCGACATCAGGACGATCAGGATCCAGGTCAGCGCCGGGCCGATCTTTTTCGGGATCTTTTCGATCCAGTACGACAAGAAGGGATACGCTCCCTTTACCCAGAACACCGCGACGATCCCCCAGAAGAAGCAGTACAGCAGATTGATCCTGCCGCCCAGATTGAAGGGAATCTTGCTGTAATTCCAGAATACTGTCCCGAACACGTACTCCGTAAACACACTGCACACATATTCATAGGTGCCGCCCACGATCGTCCCGTACAGGAAAATAAAGCGGTCGTTGCGGTCCCGATACCGATACAGAAACGCGGTCAGAAGCGAGCACGCGAATCCCCAGACAATGCTGAACGGCCCGTAGACCACGCTGCTGCGGCTCATCCAGGATCCCAGTGAAAACCGGCAGAATACCGTCTCCACGATATCGCCGAAGAACGAACCGATCAAAAACAGCCAGACCTGCTTGTAGAAGCCGCAGCCTTCGGCAAACCGGGCCTCCTGCTTCGGCCGCTCCTCCGCCTTGGCCTTCAGGATCTTTTCCGTCTCGATGTTCGGGTAGGAGCGCTCCAGCCTGCGCAGCACCGGCCGTGTGATCACATTTCCAAACGATGCGGACATTTTGTGCATGTTGTCGGTGACGCCGGACATGCGGTTGATATAGCTGCGCCACTTCAGGACGACGGCCAGCGCCCATAAAAGGTCAATCCCCAGGAACCCAAACAGGACATACAGAATGATCTTCCCGAGTCCTTTTGGGATCAGATGGATCAGCCGCAGCAGCAGCGGGTTGCCGACCCACAGCACAAAAAGCGCCGCCGCTCCGAAATAAAGCAGCAACGGCGCCGAGATAAATCCGTGGAATCCGATCCGGAATCTCTCATAGCCCCACCATTCCCGGTGAAAAATCCGCGTCAGGATCAACCCAGTCAGCACCATCATGCACGCGCTGATGACGATCGCACCCAGAACCAGAAATACCGGCGAATCCTTGAGTTCGCTTAAGAATACGCTGTACGCAATCGCCGAAAACCCGTACAGCGGACAGAGCGGCAGATTCAGCACGCCGAAATTGACGAGCCTCTTTTGCCTTATTGCTGAGACAACCGTCCCGATACACCAGCCCAAAAGCGAATAGATAAAAAACAGCCAGCCCAGCTCATAATAATGATAATGCATAAAAAAGTCCTCTACATATTTACTGCGATATCATTATATACTGTAGGAAAAGTGTCGGTTTTTGTCAAGCTTTTTATGCCGTTCCGCTCACTATCCTATAATACGCTCTTGACGTGGCAAGATATACCAGAGCGTAGAAAACGGCGAACACCAGAAAGCAGGCCAGCATCACGCACAGCAGCAGCTTTCCGTCGAGCAGCCCGAGCAGCATCAGTATCTTTTGCACGATCGGGAACGCGAACATCGTGTGAACGCAGGAGAGCAAAAGCGGCGCCAGGAACACGGTGAACATCTGTGAGCGGATGCTGCCGCGGATCTCCCGCTTCGTCATGCCGACCTTGCGCATGATGCCGAAACGCGCGGCGTCCTCGTAGCCCTCGGTGATCTGCTTGTAGTACATGATCAGCACCGTCGCGAGCAGGAACACGCTGCC
>CANQIW010000090.1 GCA_947624055.1 uncultured Lachnospiraceae bacterium | reverse complement strand
CCGGGCGGTCATCTCTCTTCGTGAACAACATCTCGAACGCGCCGATCACATATTTTCTGGTATCCTCTGCCTCAATGATATTATCTACATAGCCTCTCTTCGCCGCCGCCATCGCGCTGGACTGAAGCGCTGCGTACTCCGCAGCCTTCTCATTGATCACCTTCGCGTCCTCATCCGCGTACATGATCTTCGCCGCAAGCTGGGCATCCATCATGCCGATCTGCGCCTGGCTCCACGCAAATGTCATGTCCGCGCCGATCGCCTTGCTGTTCATCGCCACGTAAGCGCTGCCGAACGCCCTGCCGATGATTACGTTCACCTTCGGCACCGTCGCGTTCGCGAACGCCGCCGTCAGCTGCGCCGCCGCCTTCGCGATGCGCTTCTCGGCGCACTTCGTCGCCTTGAAGCCCGCTACGTTCGTCAGGGAGAGCACCGGAATCTCAAACGCGTCGCAGAAGTTCACAAACTCAGCCGCCTTCACCGCGCCGCGCGCGCTCAGCGCACAGTCGTAGGACTCCTTGAGCGTCCCCTCCTCGTCGTATGCTTCGGTGCGGTTCGCCACCGCGCCGACCGTCGTGCCGTTCAGGCGAAGGAAACCGGTCACCATATCCGGAGCGTAAGCCGCCTTCACCTCGACGAAGTTGTTATCGTCTGCTATGTTGGAGAGAAGAATCGTCGTGTCGCCGGCCGCGTTCGCAAGGTCTGCACATGCGCGGTTCAACTCGTCTGTGCATTCCTCATAGGAAAGGTCGTCCTCATTGTTCGCCGGAAGCATACAGACGAGCTCACGGATCTGCGCCATGATCTCATCCTCTGTGCCGACGAAATCCACCAGGCCGGCTTCCTCACTCTGGAACTGTGCAGAAGCCGTGTTGCACTTCTCCTTGACATTGCCGTCCAGAGCGTTCGGCGCATTCACAAACAGCTCTGCCTTCGAGCCCTCCATAAAAGTGAAATCCGTAAGACCGGGAACAAGAGCCAGACCGCCGCCGCATCTGCCGAACACTGCAGTGATCTGCGGAACGACGCCGGACGCCAGCGCCTGCTTCCTGTAGATCTCGCCAAACGCGTTCAGCGCATCTGTCGCTTCCTGAAGCCTCAGACCCGCGCAGTCCAGGAGTCCGATCACCGGAGCGCCCATATTCAGCGCCATATCGTAGATGCCGGCGATCTTCTTCGCATGCATCTCACCGATCGTGCCGCCGAGCACGGCCGGATCCTGGCTATAAACATAGACCAGGTGACCGTCGATCAGGCCGTAGCCTGTCACCACGCCGTCTCCAGGCGTCTGCGTCTGCTGCATGTTGAAATCAGTACTTCTGGCAGTGACGTATCCGCCGATTTCAACAAAACTGTTCTCGTCGAGCAAGGAAGCGATCCTCTTGCCCGCTAAGCTTTGTGCTGTATTACTCATTCTTCAGCCCTCCATCGCTATATTTTAATATAAACCAATTTCTGCCGACTATATATTATCCTCTTTCTCCCGAAATTGCAAGCTTTTTCGTCAGAAGGATCTTTCCTCCTGTGCTCAGAGAAGAGCTGTCTCCCATACATTTCGCAGGCAGTACGGATAGTCCCTTTTCAGGATCTGCTCCTTTGTCACGATCCGGTAAGAGGCGTACACCTCCCCGTCGACCAGGCACTGCGCAGTCCCCACCTGCTGTCCGGCGCTGACCGGAGCCGCGAGCGAATCCGCCAGCTCCACACGCGTTTCGACCTGCTCCTCAGGCTTCATCAGGATCCGTATCGGGGTTCCGGCGGCGTTTTCTGCCCCCGATTCCGTCTGAACCGCGATCCGCGCGGCTTCCTGCTGCCCATCCGTCACCGGCAGCGAATCTGTTCCCGGCACCGGTGCGCTGATCTCCCTCACCTCATAATTTTCAAGCCCATAGTTCATCAGCTTCTTTGTATCCACCCACTTATACCCTTTGTGATGCGGCCAGCCACAGGCGAGCAGCGCGACGATCAGCAGCTTCCCGTCACGCCTCAGCGCACCGACATAGCAGTATCCGGCTTTCGCCGTAAATCCGGTCTTTCCGGACAGCGCCCCGTCCATGATCTGAAGAAACGCGTTGTGGTTCGTACAGCCGTAGCTCCTGCTGCCCGCAGTATTCGTAAATGTGCAGGAGGGCGTCTGCGTGATCTTCAGAAACTCTCCTGCCTTCGGCGACTGTGTCAGGCAATAGCGCATGACCAGCGCAAGCTCCCGCGCCGTCGTGCGGTGCTCCCCGCCCTCGTCCTGCGCGTCCAGCCCGTTCGGGGTGATGTAGTGCGTCTGCACACAGCCGATCTCCTGCGCCTTCGCGTTCATCTTCGCCGCGAACCCTTCCACGCTTCCGCCGACCGTCTCCGCGATGCAGACCGCCGAATCGTTGTGCGACTCGAGCATCAGCGAGCAGAGCAGATCCCGCAGGTAAAACGTATCGCCCTGTACCATGCCAAGCTTCACCTGAGGCTGGGAAGCCGCATGCTCCGACACTGTGCAGACCATGTCCGGCGTTCCTTCCTCAAGCGCGAGAATACAGGTCATGATCTTCGTCGTGCTCGCCATCGGAAGCTCTGTGCTCTCTTCCTTTCCATAAAGAACGCGCCCGCTGCCGCCATCCATCAGGACGGCGCCGCGGGCGTAAAGTCCCAGTTCCTCCTGCGCCGCGGCGTACACGCTTCCGCTCAATGCCAATACCGCGACCAGGAATCCTGCAATTATTTTTTTTGCCCGATCCACCATATACGAGAGTCTCCCTTCATAACCAAGGCATGCAAAAGCTTCTCTCACATATTTATGTGGATCCCTGCCGTTTTATGTACAACCCGGCGCACATACGCCGCAGCGCGGTTCTCGCTTCATGCAAACCAGCCGCACCTGTCCGGCTCCTGCTTTCTCACACATCCAGCTTCATCTGGATCTCTTCCTCAGCCTCCGCCTTGAAATCCTCAATCTGAACCGGATTCATCTCCGGCAGGTCGTCCAGCGAATGCATACCGAAATGCCGCAGGAACTCTTCCGTCGTCCCGAACAGGAGCGGACGCCCGGGCGCGTCCAGACGGCCGAGCTCCCTGACAAGATTGTACTCGATCAGCTTGTTCACCGCGTGATCGCACTTGACCCCGCGGATCTTCTCGATCTCAAGCCTCGTGATCGGCTGCTTGTACGCGATAATGGACAACGTCTCCATAACCACGTCCGTGAGCACCGGTCTGCGCGGCTGTTTCGCCACACGGATCAGATACTCGTACAGCTCGCTCTTCGTACAGAGCTGGTAAGCATCCTCCAGCTCCATGATCTGTATCCCCCGATCCTCTTCCCGATAACGTTCCATCATATGATAAATGATTTTTCTGGTCGTTTCCTGATCCTGGTCGATCGCCTTCGCGATCTTTTCCGTCTCCACGGAATCGCCGACCGCGAACAGGATCGCCTCGATCGCGGCTTCTGCCTCTCTTCTATCCACCTGTATTCCCCATTTCTGCTCCGCTTTTGAGCTTACGTTTTCTGTCCGCAGGGCAATCAGTCGTAATCCTGGTCAAGCGTCAGCTCCGCTCCCTCTTTCCCCGTGTAGGAAATCCGGATATCCGCGAACGTCTCGTCCTGCTCCACCTCGACCGCTCCCTCCTTCATCAGCTCCAGAAGCGTCAGAAACGTCACGATCGTGTACATCTTTCCTTTTCTGAGCGTCATAAGCTCACGAAATGTGCAGCGCTTCCGCCCCGTTATGTACCGCCCCACAAAGCGCATGGTCTCCGTCAGGTCGACCTCCTCGCGCCGGACGCTCCCGAATTTGCTTCTCACCGGATCGATGCGGTTCTCCTGCCTCTTCAGAAGCTCCTGAAACAGTGCATGCAGCCTGCTCAATGTCAGCCCGTCCAGAAGCTCCTCCACATCCACCGGCTCCTGGTATGCCAAAACCTCCTCCGGCATGCTCGCGCTTTTGTACAGATGCAGCGCCGCGCCGTCCTGCCGCTCCCGCAGCTCGTAGGACATATATTTGTACATCTTATATTCCAGAAGCTTCTGAACCAGTTCTTCTCTCGGGTCGATCTCCTCGCCTTCCTCCGTCACCTCCGGCGGCAGAAGCATCCGCGACTTGATATCGAGCAGCGTCGCGGCCATGACGAGAAATTCGCTCATCACATCCAGGCTCTCCTCCTGCAGCTTAGCGATATACTCCATGTATTGATCCGTGATCTCCACGATCGGAATATCGTAGATGCTGACCTTGTTTTTTTCGATCAGATGCAACAGCAGATCCAGCGGTCCCTCGAAGGCCTGCAGCTTCACCGGTATTCCCATATGATTTCCTCATTTCGTTCCATAATTATAAATCCATCGGCTCTGCGCTGCTCACGTAAAGTCCAGCACGACAAGCTCCAGAGGATTGTTGATGCGGATCGGGATCGAATGGCTGCCGATCCCGGCGCTCACCACCATCTGCTTTCCGCGCCGCTTAAAGATGCCGCGGTCATATTTCGGAAACAGCTGGAGCTGCGGGGAGATCACTCCGCCGAAGTGCGGCAGGCGCACGACGCCTCCGTGCAGATGACCCGCGAGTGTCAGGTCTGCTCCCCAAGCTGCGTACGCTTCAAAATACATCGGGTTATGCGCAAGCAGAATGTTGTAGCGACCCTCGTCCGGCTCTCCCAGCGCCTCTGTGATCTGTGCGGCGGTCAGCTCGTTCCTGCGAAAACGTCTGTAACACTGCCAGGGAAGCTCATATCCCCAGATCGTAAACGGCATTTTCTGAATGTCTGCCCGCTCACAGGAATTTTTAAGCAGATGTACGCCGAAGCTGCAGATCGCCTCAAAGAAGCGATCCCCGTCTCCGCCGTACGTCTCCGCGTACTGTCTTACCTTATATTCATGGTTTCCTTCCACGTAATAGACCGGATACTGCTTCGTCAGCTCATCCATCAGGGACAGAGCGGCATCCATCTGCGGTTTCTCTGTGGAGACGAGCATATCCCCTGCCACGAAAACAGCCTCCGGTTTTTCATTCCGGATCGCCTGCAGCAGCACACTGTTTCCGTCCCCATAAGACGCGTTGTGCAGATCGCTCAGCAAGATTGCGGAAAATGGCTGCTGCACGCCCCGAAGGTCGTCGCTCAGTTTTATCCGATATCTTGTCACCTTGAATTCCGCCATGGTACCTTCCGCCCTTTCTGACGTGCTTCCCTCTTAACGCCGGCTCTTCTACAGAACCCAGCATTCCCACATTTTATCGAGATAATCCAGATACCCGGCCTTCTTTACGGCCTTCGCCGTAACGATCGGAACGCTGCCGAGTACCTTGCCGTTCAGCGTATACACGTACTCGCCCACCTGCGCGCCCTGGTCAAGCGGAGCCCTGATCTCCTCCTGCCAGCGGACTTCACGCGCGATCGCGGAAAAATCCTCATTCTCCGTGCTCAGATAGGAAAACTCCCCCGCGTACCGGACATCGGCCAACGGCTCCGCCGCGCCGCGCACCGTGATCTGCGGAAGCTTCTCCATCGCGTCGTCATGATACAGGGTACAGCGCGCAAATCCATAGCCCAGGATCTTCGCCGCCTCCGCGAAGCGCGTCTTCGAATCCGGCGCCGTCATGATTGTGCCGACCAGGCGGATCCCGTTCCGCTGCGCCGTCGCGCTCAGACAATATTTTGCGTAGCTGGTACTCCCGGTCTTCAGTCCGTCGCAGCCGTCAAACGCGCGCAGCAGCTTGTTTGTGTTCGTCAGGGTAAAGCTGCTGCTCCCTTTCGCCGTCACATGCGTGATATCCTCCATCCATATGCGCGAGTACTCCGTCACCTGCGGGAAGCGCGCCAGCAGTTCCCGCGACATCAGCGCCACGTCGCGCGCCGTTGTATAGTGCTCCGCGGAATCCGTCAGTCCGCAGCAGTCCACGAAATGCGTGTTCACCATGCCGAGCTCGGCGGCCCTCTCATTCATCCGCGCGACGAACGCTTCCTCCGAACCCGCGATGTGCTCCGCCATCGTCACCGCCGCATCGTTCCCCGACGCGATGACAATGCACTTCAAAAGCGTCTCGACCGTCTGGACCTCTCCCTCTTCAAGGAACACCTGCGAACCGCCCATCGACTTCGCATGCGCGCTTGTCGTCACCTGCTCGTCAAGCCGCAGCCGCCCCTCCTCGAGCGCCTCAAAGATCAGCAGCATCGTCATCACTTTCGTGACGCTGGCCGGGTGGACCTTCGCATCGGCGTCCTTCTCGAAGAGCACCGTCCCCGTGGACACCTCCATCACCAGCGCATGCGGCGTCTGAAGCTCCAGCACAGAATCTGTCTGCTGTGTACCGCTTTTCTGCCCGGAGGCTCCCGTCTCCTGCGCAGCTGTATTGTCCTGCGAAACCCCTGCTCCCGGAGTACCTGTGCCGTCCTGCGCTGTCTCCGCCGCCAGGGCGCCTGCCGTTTCCTCTGCCCGGATCTGTACCGCCCACACCGGCGCCGCCAGCATCCATACCGCCATCAAACAGCATATTGATCTTTTCATTAGAAACCCGTCCCTGTAATCTCTCTATAAACTATATTAAAGCAGGGACAAATTCATGCATATACCTTCCTGTATCTGTCTGTGCGAACGCCCTCCGCCGGCTCTGTATCGGCACGCGCGCGGGCGGACCGTTTACAGCAGCGGCGCAAACAGCCGCAGCACGCTCTGCCAGATGCGCGGCCAGATGCCCTGGCCTCTCCAGTCCTCCACCGTGATCTCCCGGCACTCCCGAAACAGCTCCATCGCGTCCTCTTTGATCTGCATGACCGCCTCGGTGCCGTACATCCAGACACCGCACTCAAAGTGCAGGTACAGGCTGCGGAAATCCAGATTCACCGTGCCCACCACGGCGATCCGGTCGTCGCTGACGAACGACTTCGCGTGCAGGAACCCGGGCTCATACTCGAAAATACGCACTCCTGCCTCCAGAAGCGCCCCGTAATACGAGCGCGTCAGCAGGAACACGAGCTTCTTGTCCGGGATGCCCGGCGTGACGATACGCACGTCGATCCCGCTCTTCGCCGCCAGCTTCAGCGCCGTCGTCATCTCGTTGTCCGTGATCAGGTACGGTGTAAAAATATAGACATAGCGCTTCGCGCGGTTGATGATATTCAGATAGATATTCTCACCGACCGTCTCGTGGTCGAGCGGCGTGTCCGCATAGGGCTGCACGAAACCGTCGTCTTCAAACTCCTGCTCGTGCCACACATGTGGGCGGTATTTCCCGTAATCGACCTTCTCCCCCGAGAGCGCGCTCCACATCTGGAGGAACATGACTGTGAAGTTCCAGACCGCCTCGCCCTTGAGCATAATACCGGTATCCTTCCAGTAGCCGAAGCGCTCGCGTTTGTTGATATACTCGTCAGCGAGATTGATCCCGCCGGTGAACGCCGTGTAACCGTCGATCACCGTGATCTTGCGGTGGTCGCGGTTGTTCAGCAGCACGGACGGAACCGGCACAAGCGGATTGAATACCTCGCAGCGGATCCCGCGCCGCTGCAGCTGAAGCTGGAACTCCTGCGGCATCGTGCTGACACAGCCCCAATCGTCGTAGATCAGGCGAACGTCAAGACCCATGCGGACCTTGTTCTCGAGAATATTGAGAATACTCTGCCACATCTCGCCGTCGTCGATGATAAAGTATTCCATGAAGATGAAATGCTCCGCCTGTTCAAGCTCCCGCAGCATCGTCGCATACAGCTCCTCACCGACATGGAAATATTTCGTCTTCGTCCCCTCGTGGAGCGGAAAACCTGCAATGTCGCTGATGTAGGCAGACTGGCGCGCCGCCGCCTCGCTCTGCTGTTCCAGATGCCCTCTGGCCGTCTCATCCGTCCCTGTATGCGCCGCGGCCTCCTTCGCGGCTTCATCGAGCTTCTGCTGCGTCTCCTTGCCGATCCAGGTTCTCCCGAACAGAAGATAGATCACGGCGCCCACGATCGGCAGCGCGAGGATCAGCGTCGTCCAGGCAAGCTTGTAGGACGGATTGATATCCTTGCTCGTGATCCACAAAATCGCCGCGACACTTAAAATGCTGATCAGCGAAGCGACAAAAGGAAAACGATTCCGAAGCACCAGAACGGCAAAAGTGATCCAGACCACCTGCGTCAGCACGGCCAGGCCAATGGTCAGCACACGCCCCAGCAGACGCTTCGAGGTCTTTTTCACGCTTCTCACCTTCCCCTCTGACCATATACAATCGTTCAGCAAACTCCGCAGGAGTTTACTGAAAAATCCCTGACCACTTCTGACCAGGGATTTCACGCACATTAGTTGAATTTACGCTTACGAGCCGCTTCAGACTTCTTCTTGCGCCTTACGCTCGGCTTCTCATAATGCTCTCTCTTACGAATCTCCTGCTGGATACCAGCCTTCGCGCAGTTTCTCTTGAA
>CANQIW010000089.1 GCA_947624055.1 uncultured Lachnospiraceae bacterium | reverse complement strand
TGAGCCGTGCAAATACGGTGGAACACGAAATGCCTGCTTGCAGGCAATTTCGTGAGACAGCGTATTTATAGGGCGAATGCCCGCGGCCTCGAAAAGCTGCAGGCTTTTCGAGGGGCACGGTTCATTGCTTACTATAGTGAATTAAACACAAGACCCGAGCGCCGTCCCGAGCACCTCCGGCATCGCGCTTACATACACAAGCTCCATATCTGCCGTGATCTCTTTGTCGATTTCTCCGATATCCGCCCGGTTCTCCTCCGGCACGATCACAGTCGAAATACCCGCCTGCTTCGCCGCGAGCAGCTTCTCCTTGAGGCCGCCAATCGGAAGCACCCTGCCGCGCAGCGTGATCTCTCCGGTCATCGCGACATCCGCGCGCACCGGAATCCGCGCGATCGCCGACAGAATAGCCGTCGCCATCGTAATACCTGCGGACGGGCCGTCCTTCGGCACTGCGCCCTCCGGGATATGAAGATGAATATCATTCTTTGAGAAAAATTCCGGATCAATCTGGTAGCTCTCTCCCAGCGAACGGACATAACTGACCGCCGCCTGCGCCGATTCTTTCATGACGTCGCCGAGCTGACCGGTCAGCACAAGCTCGCCTTTGCCGGGCATTGTGTTCACTTCGATCTCAAGCGTGTCTCCCCCGACGCTCGTCCATGCAAGGCCGCGCACGATCCCGATCTCATTTTTCTCGTTCTTTTTCTGAATCGTATAACGCCTTCTGCCGAGATATTCCTCAAGATTTTTCGCGGAAACCCGGACGTTCTTCGCCCCGTCCTCAAGGATCTCACGCGCGGCCTTTCTGCAGACTCTTCCAATCTGCCGCTCCAGCTGACGCACGCCTGCTTCTTTCGTGTAACCGTCAATCATACCCGCAAGCGCGGTTTTGGTGATCGTGAGCTGGCTCTTTTTCAATCCGTGCCGCTTGATCTGCTTCTGCAGAAGATGTTCCTTCGCGATGTGAAGCTTTTCATTGGCCGTATAACTGTTGAGCTCGATCACCTCCATGCGGTCGAGCAAAGGCCGGGGGATCGTTTGCGTATCATTCGCCGTCGCGATAAACATGACCTGAGAAAGATCAATGGGAAGCTCCACATAATGATCGCGGAAACGGCAGTTCTGTTCCGAATCGAACACCTCCAGAAGCGCGGAGGACGTATCCCCTTTGTAGTCGCTGCTGACTTTATCGACCTCGTCGATCAGCATCAACGGATTCTTCACGCCCGCCTGCCGCATACCGTTCGCAATGCGTCCCGGCATCGCGCCCACATAGGTGCGCCTGTGTCCGCGGATCTCCGCTTCATCCCGCACGCCGCCCAGACTGATACGAACATATTTTCTGTCCATGGCCCGCGCGATCGAGCGCGCGATCGACGTCTTGCCGGTGCCCGGCGGGCCTACCAGACAGAGGATCGGGCTGTCCCCCTTTTCCGTGAGGTTACGGACCGCCAGGAATTCCAGTACGCGCTCCTTCACCTTCTCGAGTCCGTAATGATCCTCGTCGAGGATTTTCGCAGCGCGCTTCAGATCATGATTATCCTCTGACATTTTGTCCCAGGGCAGCTCCAGCAGGGTCTCGACATAGTTCCGCAGCACGCCGCTCTCGGCGCTGTTCCCTCCGAGATCTTTCAGTCTCTGCGTCTCCCTGCGGATTTTATCCTTGACCTCATCCGGGGCGCACAGCTGATCCGCCTTCTGCAGGTAATCGTCCGCATCTGAGAGCAGAGTGTCCTCTCCGAGCTCCTCGCGGATCAGCTTCACCTGCTCGCGCAGCACATACTCGCGCTGATTCTTGTCGACGCGCTCCCGCACCTTCTGCTGGATCTCGTTCTGGATCTGGATGATCTCCATCTCCTGCACCAGCATCGTGCAGAGCCTCTCATAGCGCTCTACCATATCCTCCGCTTCCAGCAGTCCCTGCCTCTGCTCACAGCGAAGCGGCAAATGCACACAGGCCGCCATCGTCAGCTTTTCGAAATCTCCTATTTCCAGCAGCTGACGGACCATCTCTTTTCCGAATTTCTGATTGAGCTGGCCATAACGCTTCAAAAGATCCTCGAGACCCCGCGTCATGGCAAGCTTTGTCGCGTCGTCGCACTCCGTCTCCGCTTCCATGAGCAGTTCGACCCGGGCATACAGACAGCCGTCGCTCTCCTCGATCCCGAGCAGCCTGCCCCGCTCAAGCCCCTCCGCCATCACGCGCACAATGTTCTTGGGAAGCCTTGCCACGTTTCGTATTCTGGCTGCTACGCCAATGCTGTATAAATTTCGCAAACCCGGATTGTTATCATCCGGGTTTTGCTGGGTAACCAAAAAAATAATCTGATCCTTTGCCATTGCGGCCTCAACCGCCTTGATGGATTTTTCCCTGCTTATATCAAAATGCAGCACCATCGTCGGCAAAACTGTCAGGCCTCGCATCGGTATCACCGGTATTGTTTTCTTCATTCTGCTTTTCACCTCTGTGCCGACAACTGTTTCGTCCGTGAATCATCCTGCAATCCCGGCAGACGGCTCCCGCCTGGAGACGAACCCTATGCCGTCTCTTCGATCAGCCCGGCTCTGCGCTTTCTCCTGCTCCTCAGGTCGTCGCGGAAAGCCAGCTCCGGCTCTCCCGTCCCCTCGATCGCTTCCTTTGTCACCAGACAGGAGGAGATCGTATCCTCCGATGGGATCTGGAACATCAGATCCATCATCGCGTTCTCCATGATCGCGCGCAGGCCTCTGGCCCCCGTCTTCCGTCTGATCGTCTTATCCGCGATCGCCTCGATCGCCTCATCCGTGAAGCTGAGCTCCACGTCGTCCAGACCGAAGAGTCCCTGATACTGCTTCACCAGCGCGTTCTTCGGCTCCGTCAGGATGCGGATCAGCGCCTCCTTATCCAGCTCATCCAGAGATACCACGACCGGAACACGCCCGACAAACTCCGGGATCATGCCGTACTTGATGAAGTCCTGCGGCAGCACGTGTTTCAGCGTCTCCCCCACATTGCGCTTCTCCTTGTCCGCGATCTCGGAATTGAAGCCGATGCCCTTCTTGTCAAGGCGCGTTTCAATGATCCGGTCGATCCCCTCGAAGGCGCCGCCGCAGATAAAGAGGATATTTGTCGTATCGATCTGCAAAAGCTCCTGGTGCGGATGCTTGCGCCCGCCCTGCGGCGGGACCGAGGCAACCGTTCCCTCCAGGATCTTGAGCAGAGCCTGCTGCACGCCTTCGCCGGATACGTCCCGCGTGATCGACGCGTTCTCGGATTTGCGTGTGATCTTATCGATCTCATCAATATAGATAATGCCGTATTCCGCTTTTTTGATATCGTAATCCGCGGCCTGAATGATCTTCAGGAGAATATTCTCAACATCCTCGCCGACATATCCGGCCTCCGTCAGGGCGGTCGCGTCCGCGATCGCAAACGGAACGTTGAGAAGCCGCGCCAGCGTCTGCGCCAGCATCGTCTTTCCTGAGCCTGTCGGCCCCAGCATTAGAATGTTGCTCTTCTGCAGCTCCACATCAAGATACCGGCCGCTCAGCAGTCTTTTGTAATGATTATAAACCGCGACGGACAATACCTTTTTCGCCTCATCCTGACCGATCACATAGTCATCCAGGAAATCCTTGATCTCCTTCGGTTTCAGAAGATTGATCGATGAAACCTCCTCAGAAAGGTCTTCCTCTTCGAACTCCTCCTCGATGATCTCCGAACAGATATCGATGCACTCGTCGCAGATATAGACCCCGCTCGGCCCTGCTATCAGCTTGCGGACCTGATCCTCCGTCTTGTTGCAGAAAGAGCATCTGATCTTTTCCCCGTTTTTCCCCGGCATAATTTACACTCCTCATTTTATGTTATACTGCGTTTCTCTCCATCCGGCACGGCACGCCGCCTCGCGGGAGATCAGCGCGGCAGTACGATCTCATCGATCAGGCCGTACGCTTTCGCCTCTTCCGCCGTCATCCAGTTGTCACGCTCTGTATCCGCGGCGACCACCTCGTACGGCTGCCCGGTGTTGGCCGCGAGCATCTCGTTCAGCTTCTTCTTCGTCCGCAGAATCTGATCCGCGACGATCTTGATGTCCGTCGCCTGTCCCTGCGCTCCGCCGGACGGCTGATGGATCATCACCTCGGCGTTCGGCAGGGCGAAACGCTTGCCCTTCGCGCCTCCCGCGAGCAGGAACGCGCCCATGCTGGCCGCCATGCCCATACAGATCGTGGACACATCGCACTTCACGTAATGCATCGTGTCGTAGATCGCCATACCGGCCGGCACGGAACCGCCCGGGCTGTTGATATAGAGCTGGATGTCCTTATTCGGATCCTCCGACTCCAGATACAGCAGCTGCGCGACGACCAGATTCGCGCTGACGTCCGTCACTTCCTCGCCCAAAAATATGATACGATCGTTCAGCAGTCTCGAAAAGATATCGTAGGACCGCTCTCCTCTGCCTGTCTGTTGGATGACATATGGTACTAAGCTCATGTTCTCTGCCTCCCCTGCCCTCATATGGCTCTATTCAGAATTCTCTTATTTTTCTTTCGCCGCGTCCGCGATCAGCTCGACCGCTTCCTGGATCGCCAGATCGTTCTTCATCTGCTCCTTCTCATAGTCGCCCATGATCTCCTTGAGCTTGTCGGCTTCCATCTTGTAGGACTCCGCCATCTTCGCGATCTCCTCGTCCAGACGCTCGTCGCTGATCTCGATGCCTTCCGCCTTCGCAATCGCCTCGAGCACAAGGCTGTTCTGGATACGCTTCAGCGCCTCCGGCTTCATCTGATCCAGCATCTGCTCCGGCGTCTGTCCGGAGAACTGCATGTACTGCTGCACGGAAAGCCCCTGGGACTCGATCCTTCTCGTGAAATCATCCGCCATACGGCGCACCTGCTCGTCGATCATCGCGTCCGGAATCTCCATGGAAGCGTTCGCGACCGCCTTTTCGACAACCTTGTTCTGCTTCTCGTTCTTCGCATCGTTCGTCTTTCTCTCCAGAATCTTCGCGCGGATATCGTCCCTGTACTCCGCAAGCGTGTCAAACTCGGAGACGTCCTGCGCGAACTCGTCGTCGAGCTCCGGGAGCTCCTTCACGCGGATCTCCTTCACCTTACACTTGAACACGGCGGCCTTCCCCTGAAGCTCCTCCGCCTGATAATCCTCCGGGAACGTCACGTTGACCTCCACATCCTCGCCAATCTTCGCGCCGACCAGCTGCTCCTCGAAGCCCGGGATAAAGCTGCCGGATCCGATCGTCAGCGGATAGTCGTCGCCCTTGCCGCCCGCGAACGCCTCTCCATCCACAAAGCCTTCAAAGTCGAGCTTGATCATGTCGCCGTCCTGCACCGCGCGGTCGTCGATGTCGATCATGCGGGAATTATTCTCCCGCTCCCTCTCGACCTCTTTGTCGACTTCCTCCTCAGAAACCGCCACCTCAATCTTTTCTACCTCAAGCCCTTTGTATTCACCGAGCGTGACTTCCGGCTTCAGAGCGACCTCAGCTGTAAAAATAAACGGCTTTCCCTCCTCAATCTGCACCACATCGATCTGCGGCTGGGAGACGATCTCCTCCCCGCACTCGTCCGCGGCCTTCGAGTATGCCCCCGGGATCAGCTCATTCGCGGCGTCCTCATAAAAGATGCCTGCGCCGTACATCTTCTCAATCATCCTGCGCGGCGCCTTGCCCCTGCGGAAACCGGGAAGCGTGATCTTCCCTTTGTTCTTCTGATACGCTTTGTCCATCGCGGCGTCAAATTCCTCCGCGGAGACCTCGATCGTGAGCTTTGCCATATTCTTTTCCAGCTTCTCTACCTGTACACTCATTGTACTGAACTCCTCCTTAATATCCGTTTAGCAATTCTTTTCTCTTTTCGCAGTCATTAAATTAGTATAACACAGTGCATATAAAAAGACCAGTGTTTATTTGCGGAAAAGATAACGCATAAAAAACAGCCCTTTTATTCATTTCTCATAAAAACAATTTCGTTCGCCAGCTTCTCCGCCGCGGCCCGATCCTTCAGCTGCGCGACCAGCTCAAGCCCGAAAGGAATCGCGGTACCCATGCCCCGGCTTGTGATGATATTTCCGGACACCACAACCTGCTCCGCGGAAATCTCCGCCCCGACAAGCCGGTCTTCAAAACCAGGGTAGCATGTCGCGCGCCTTCCTTTCAGAAGCCCGAGGCCGCCAAGCACGCTGGGCGCCGCACAGATCGCGGACACCTTCCTGCCGGAGGCCGCCGCATCCTGCAGCAGCTTTCCCAGCGCCGCGTGCGCCGCCAGGTTCTCCGTCCCCAGCTTGCCTCCTGGAAGTACATACAGCTCTGTCTTTGAATCATCCATATCCTCAAACACGGTATCCGCATATACCCGGATCCCATGGCTCCCCGTCACCACGGTCGAGCCCGTGACCGCAACAGTCTGTGTCTCAATGCCTGCCCTCCGCAGAAGATCCACTACCGTCAGTCCCTCAATTTCCTCAAATCCATCCGCCAGAAAAACCAGTGCCCTGCTCATGTTCTTTCTCCTCGCCTTTCAAAGTATGCGTCAGCAACCGCCTACAGTTTAGCAGAGTTTGCCCTGAAAATCAATGTTTTCTTCCCTTTTTCCTCTTTCCACAGGCAATTGTTTATGCTATGATTTCCATATGCGGGATTTCTGTCTTTTTCCGCGGAAATAAACTCACAGCAAAGCAAAGGAGAACTCTTCTTATGGAAATTGAACGAAAATTTCTGGTCAAAGCTCTGCCGGACGCCGCGCGCGGCTGCCCCTGCCACCAGATCGAGCAGGCATATCTGTGCACAGACCCGGTCGTCCGCGTCCGCCGGCAGGACGACGCCTTCATCCTGACCTACAAAGGCAGGGGACTGCTCGCGCGGGAGGAATACAATCTTCCTCTCACGGAAAGCGGCTATCAGCATCTGCTCGGAAAGGCGGACGGCAACGTTATCACAAAAAAAAGATATGTCATTCCTCTTCCATCCGGTCTGAAAGCAGAACTCGATATCTTTGAAGGCATGTTTTCAGGGCTTCGGCTTGTCGAAGTCGAATTTCCGAACAGGGACGCGGCAGATCGTTTCTCCGCCCCGGACTGGTTCGGAACCGAAGTCACATACTCCGGCGCCTACCAGAATTCCGTGCTCAGCAAGCTGACAGATTTCGATCCCGCTGCCTATCCGGAGACCGCGTCCTGATCTGCCGTCTCTCTTTCCCCCAGTTCTTCCTTCAAAGGCTGCTGCGCGAGCTGCTCCCGGATCGACCGAAGCAGTGCGGCGGCCTCCTCCGGATCCTGCGAAACAGCGCGCATCCTCTTGTTTATGCGGGCTTCGTACCGATCGGCCTTATGTTTCTCGATCCCAAGAGCACATTTTGCTGCCAAACGCCGCATTTTTGATTTGCTGTTCCTGTATTTCATTCCATATTCCAACAAATTCATCGTTCCATCTCCATAACAATTTTATATTTTGCAATCTTTTGTTGCATTCTAGCGTTTTTTGTATTCATATTGTTTCATATAGGGAATTTCCAGTCGGAAATTGCTATAATAAATCTAATCAAATGGAGGTAATCACAATGAAACAGACAATTTTTTCAGCTACCATTCGCTCGCTTCGCAAGAAAAGCGGATACACGCAGGAGGAAGTGAGCAACAAACTGAATATCCAAAGGCAGACTTACTGTAACTATGAAAACGCGTGCCGCACCCCACCGCTCGAGATCATTGTCGCGCTGGCCAAGCTGTATCAGGTCTCCGTGGACTATCTCGTTCTCGGGGCGGAAGCCGTCAGCAGCAAGACCAAAAAAATACCTCTGAAGGACAAGCTTTTCGACGAATTCAATTCCCTGTCGAAGAGTGCCCAGAAGGAAGTGTTTGATTTTATCCGTTTCAAGAAACTGCTTCAGTCCAAGTAGACCGCTTTGGTTCCTTTGCACCTTGAAATTTTGTTTATGCTCGTTCGTTTTTTCCATTATAATAGTTTTGTTTTTTCTAAGCAATATTTAGCTTTGCATTTACAGTGACACGTTTTGTTTCGTTTTTCTTCCGGACATACTAAACTAGTATAAAAGGAGGAGACGAAATGACAGAAAAGCGTGCGAACCAATACCGTCAGCTTGGACTTACCATTGCATACTACCGTAAGCTTCGTGGGCTGACGCAAATACAGCTTGCAGAATACACGAATCTGAGCCGGACTCACATCAGCAATCTGGAAGCTCCCAATATGCCTACCTCTATTTCTCTGGAAAAATTATTCGATATAGCCGATATACTCGAGGTGCCGATTGGAAAATTGTTTGAGATCCGTGAATAGACAATTAACCCGAAAGTCAGACAGCGGACAGAAAAAGGTGCCGGAGACTGCCTCCGGCACCGATTTATCTGCAGTGTGAGAGCCGCTG
>CANQIW010000088.1 GCA_947624055.1 uncultured Lachnospiraceae bacterium | reverse complement strand
GTCTCCGCGAACGCCTGCTCGATCGTGCTGTTGAATTTCACGAGCTCCATCATCAGGCTCTTCTCGCTCTCATTCGCGGCCGCGAGAATATGTCCCTTCCGCACGCTGCCGCCGTTCTCACGGTACTTGTTCAAAATGGACTTGATCCGGACAATTGTATAGAGAATATACGGACCCGTGTTCCCTTCAAAGGACGTGAACTTGTCCATATCGAACACATAATCCTTGGACGCCTGGTTTGAGAGGTCGCCGTATTTGATCGCGGAAAGTCCGACGATCTCCGCCGTCTCCCTGGCCTCCTGCGGGTCTACCTCATGGTTCTCCGTGATCTTCCGGTACATCTCCGCGTTGATGTCCGCGATCAGCGTCTCCAGCCGCATCACGCCGCCCTCGCGCGTCTTGAAGGGCTTGCCATCCCTGCCGTTCATCGTGCCGAAGCCGAGGAAGGAAAGCTTCGTATCAGCCTTCACCAGCCCTGCCTTGCGCGCGCAGCGGAATACCTGTATGAAATGCATCTCCTGACGTTTGTCCGTGAGGTAGAGGATCTCATCCGGCTGATAGAGCTTCATGCGCTCCACGATCGTCGCCAGGTCGGTCGTCGCATACAGAAACGCGCCGTCCGACTTCAGAATGATACAGGGCGGGATCTCCTTGGCGTCGCTGTCTTCCTTCACATCCACCACCAGCGCGCCCTGATCCTCATAGGCGTATCCCTCCGCCTTCATGCGCTGCACCATATCCGCTATGTACGGCTTCGCGTCCGACTCCCCCTTCCAGAGGTCAAAATCCACGTTCAGCCGTCCGTAATTCCTCTTCAGATCCGGAATGGAGATCTGCATGATATGATTCCAGAGCGCCTGATAGCCGCGGTTCCCCTGCTGAAGCTGATAGGTAGCCTCCAGCGCCGCCTCGCGATAGGCCGCGTCCTCTTTCGACTTCGCGCTCGCGGTCGGATAGATCTCCTCCAGTTCCGTGAGTGTAAACGGCGCCTCCTTCGGATACTCTCCTGTAAAGCTCTCATTAAAATAAGGAAGCTCCGGCTGACGCTGCCGCACCTCCGTGATGATCAGCCCCATCTGCAGGCCCCAGTCGCCGAGATGCACGTCGCCGATCACCTTATGCCCCACAAAGCGCGCGATACGCTTCACACTCTCACCGATGATCGCGGAGCGCAGATGTCCGACGTGCAGCGGCTTCGCCACGTTCGCTCCGCCGTAATCCAGGACGATCGTCTTCGGCTCCTTTGCCTTCTCGACCGACAGATCCTGATCCGACTGCATCTTCTGAAGATAGTCCGCCAGAAAGTCACCGGACACCCTGATATTGATAAAACCGGGGTTAACGGCATTCACTTCCTCAAATACCCTGCTGTCCTGCAGCTTCGCCGCCACCTCCTGCGCGATCACGATCGGCGCTTTCTGGTAGACCTTCTTCGCCGCCATCGCGCCGTTGCACTGATATTCGCACAGATCCGGGCGGTTTGATATCCCTGTCTTTCCATAGGACGCGTCATAGCCGCAGGCCTCAAACGCGCCCATAACCTCCGCGCTGATCAGATCCAGAATTTTCTCCATACGTTATCTCCACCTTTTCTATCTTGCAGGCAAATATTGTCCGTCCCTCCGGGCATTCGCACTGTGCCGCCGAACCGCACTCACAAAAGCGCTGCGGCGGCAAGGCCGGATTCCCGGCATTTTCGCTGTTCAGACAGTATAGCACACCCGTTTCCGCTATTGCAACATTTTTTTGCCCTTTCCAGCCTCAGCGCCTCCTGTTCGCACCTGATCCAAACCGCTGGGACAGAAGCATATACAGATAAAGCGCCAGCAAAACCGGAACAAGAATCTGGAGATTATAGGCCCGGTAGAACGCGATCGCCGTGAACGCGTCGGCAAAACCGGCCATCAGCGCGTAGAGCGTCAGCAGAACGGCCCACCAGCCGATACGCGAACCTGTCAGCTCCCCGGCGATCCTTTCCCCGTACAAACCGATCCTCCCGGCATACGGCAGCGCAGACATTTTCTTCGTCCTTTTGATTCCATAAAATTTTGTCTTACGGCCGTCCGGCTGCGCAGCCGGCTCATCGGCGAACTCTGTCCGGTACAGCTTCACGGTCTCTGTTATCATGCCGTTTTCCCACGCGGATCTGCCGGGCTCTGTATCCGCTCCGCTGTCTGCGTCGAAAGCCTCCGACGTTTTTGCGGAATAGCCCTCGAATCGTCTCCGGATGTCGCGGATCGTCTGTCCATGAAGAAATTCCGCTCCTGCCGCATAAAGATAAGCGCAAGCCGCGCGCGTATAGCGGATGCCGCCGGCCACCGCAAAGAAGAAGCCGGCCAGCAGAAGCAGCGCCGCTGCCGCCTCCCAGCCCCCGATCGCGGGAAACAAAGCGCCGAGCCTCAACGGGTCCGCAGCGCCGTCACGGAACAGTCCGATCGACGCCCTGTCTCCCGCAAGCCAGAGAAGGCCAGCGGACAGGACAAACAGGACTGCTTCTGAATACCTTCCCGCGCTGGCTTTCTGCCCTCCTCTTCTGAGATACACAAGCCCGGCCAGGATCGGCAGTACGCAAAGTGCCGCCACCCGGGCTCCGTGAGCCAGATATGCCCGGAGCAGTTCTGCCCAGATCCGCGCGAAGACCGCTGTGTGCGCCAGAAAATACCACAGGCTCACCGTGCAGAAAGCTGCCGCCGCCATCCTGCCGGAGCGCTCTTCGAGCATCTGAAAGAAGTTTCGCCCTGGGCGCGCAAATTCCTCATATCCATTCATCTGCGGATTCCTCTTTCTCTATACAAACTAAGGGATATCTTCCGATATCCCTTAGTATAGACACAGTTTTCCGTTTTATTCTTATTCGCGCGCGCCGAGCATCCGGATAATGTATTCCTTCTGGCATTCGATGTGCCGCGCCGTCATCCGGATCGCAAGCTCTTCATCCCGGTTCCCGAGCGCCCTTAAGATCCCCTCATGCTCCTCGATCAGATTTTTGTGAGATTTGCGATCCTTCAGGTACTCCATGCGGTAGCGGTACATCTGCTCCCGCAGATTGTTGAGGATCTGCACCAGACGGCTGTTCCCGGTCGCCTCATAGATCGCGTCGTGGAATTTCATATCCGCCTGCGCGCAGGCCGTAACGTCATCCCCGGACAAGGTATTTTTGAATTCTTCCGCAAGCCGTCGAATCTGCGCAAGCTGCTCCGGCGTGACACTGTGGCAGGCATGCTTGACCGCGAGCTCTTCGAGCGCCATGCGCACCTCCAGCACATCCTCCAGATCGGAAACCGTGATCTCCGCAACGACCGCTCCTCTGCGCGGAATCATCAGCACCAGTCCCTCCAGCTCAAGCTTTCGGATCGCCTCGCGCACCGGCGTGCGGCTGACTCCGAGCTGCTGCGCCAGATGGATCTCCATCAGGCGTTCTCCTTCAGCTCACCCCGCAGGATCGCCTGCCGCAGCGTCTGGAACACGACGTCGCGCAGCGGAAGGTATTCATTCATTTGCAGCTGAAATGTCCCTGCCATAATCTGCCATTTCCTCCTGTGTACTGTCCAAATACGGCGTATGAAAGGTATCGCCTATTTCGCAATGCCTCCCGCGCGCCGGAAAAAACGTGTGAGAAACACATTTCTGGCCAGCGTCCCGCGGCGCAGCTCCTCGCAGACCTCCCAGGCCTTCGGCTCGCTGTCAAAAAGCCCGAACACGGTAGGACCGCTGCCGCTCATCATCGCGTTCACCGCTCCGCCGCTCATCATCTGCTCTTTGATTTCCGCGATCACCGGGCAGGCCGGTATCGTAACGGTCTCCAGTACATTCCCCATCAGCTCCGCCATCCGGCGCGCGTCGCCGTCCCGGATCGCCTGCTCCTGCGCGTCGATGTCCGGATGAAACGCAAGCGCGCCGACCTTCAGGTTGCCGTACACAAAGCCCGTGGACACGTGAACCGCCGGCTTCGCCAGAACCACATGCATGTCCGGCGCGTCCGGAAGCGGCGTGAGCCGCTCGCCGATCCCTTCCGCCAGCGCTGTCCCCCGCATCACGCAGAACGGAACGTCCGCCCCGATCCTGACGGCACGCGCCATCAGCTCCTCCTGCGACAGCCCGAGCCCAAACATCCGGTTGACGCCGACCAGCACCGACGCCGCATCTGAGCTGCCGCCGGCAAGTCCGGCCGCCACCGGAATGTGTTTGCCGAGCTCGATCCGCAGACCCTCCTCGACCGAAAATTCATCCATCAGAAGCTTCGCCGCCCGGTACGCAAGATTGTCTTCATTGACCGGCAGATAGTTCAGATTCGTCCTGACAGAGATCCCCGGAGAGTCTGTCTTCTCCAGCGTGATCTGATCATAGAGATACACGGTCTGCATGATCATCCTCAGATCATGGTAGCCGTCCTCCCGTCTGCGCAGAACATCCAGGCCGAGATTGATCTTCGCCATGGCCTTCAGCCTCAGTTCGTTCATCCTTTGCACTCCTATGCATTTTGTATACAATCTGCTTTATTTTACATTTTTTGTCGTCCTCTGTCAACATACCCGCACACTTTTCATCAAAATCAGCCGGTCTCCCTTTTTCAGCCGTTCCGATTCAAGCCCGTTCATCTCCATGATCTGCGCCGGCGTCAGATAATACTGCTTCGCGATATCCCAGAGCGTCTCCTCTCCCTGTACGATGTAGCCGGTTATGCCGGGCACCGCCTCAAGCAGCGCCGGATCATATTCCTTCTCGCGAATCTCATGGATACACTGCTGGCTCTGCGGTCGGGCGACAAAAATATCCAGTCCCACGACTGCCTTGATCTCAATCTCCTCGCTGTCCGCCATCGTCGCGAGAAGCTGATCCATGCCGCTCAGGATCGTGTAACGGCAGCTCGCGTCGATCCCCGGTACCCGTGCCAGATGCGAAAACGGCACGTTCCCCTCAAGCACCGCGAACGGCATCGCGTCATCGGACGAAATGTACAGGATCGACACCGGGATCGCTCCTTCGATCTGAATTCCTTCCTCCACGATCCGCGTGCTGTCAATCTTGATGCTCCCGTTGCTGTTGCATATCTGCAGGATCCTGGGCTTCGCGCTCTGGATCCGGATCCTGCCGGTACATTTGCATTTTGATTCGTTCTTCATGACCAGGCTCTCGTATGTTTCCTCGCTCGTGACAAGCTCCAGATCCTTCTCCGGCGAGTAGACGTCCTCCAGGATCTCCGCCTCCTCCGTCCCGTACAGGCGGATCTCCAGTTCCAGCACTCCTTCTATATGGAAAAGTCTCAGCTCCCCGTCGCTGTCCTCCTTCGCGCTCAGCTCCGCCTGCGAGAGCGTCACACCGATATCCGGGATCAGTTTCTGTGAACAGCCGCCGCAGCGGATCTCCCCCTCGAACGGGAGCATCTGCTCCAGCCACTGCACGGTCCGCGTATCGTCCTGCGCGCGGTACAGAACGAACAGGAACAGATTGCCCTGCGCGTACAGACTGTCGTCCCGCAGTGAGATCCGGCAGTTGCGGAGCTGAATATTATCCCACAGAACCTCCTCAATATTCGGCTTGTTGGACGGCAGCTGCACCTCTTCCTTCAGCCGAAGGATATCCTTGTTCTGTACCTCGAGCTGCATCAGTTCCAGCTTCTGTCTCCGCTCACACAGTTCGATCGGCGACTGCGTCTCTACCGCGGCCGACATATCATAGATCTCGTCGACTGAGGCCTCAAAGCTCAAAAGGCTTCGGATCGCCAGCTTCCGCGAATTGATCAGCGTCACGCTCAGATCCTCTGTCTCGTGGCGCACGCGCACGCTGTCTCCCGCCTCCAGACCGTCCATGCTGATCGCCTCGTCAAAGGCCAGCTTCGTGTCCAGCCTGTGGAGCTGCCGCTCTTTCGTGTCGTCCATGTAGAGCACGCCGACCTCCAGATATCCGTCGAGAAACAGCCGCCCGGCCTCCGCGCGCGTATGCTCAAGCACCACGTGCTCCCTGCTCTGGATGATCATCTCCACGTCCGGCTTTACATCCGGCACATTCAGATCCTCATCCAGCGTGATCTGTGTCTGGGCATGCTTCGCCTGTCTGCACATATGTATGTTTTTCATCAAAAGCTCCATCGTTTTGCCACCTTTCTTTTCATATCCAGATACCTTCATGTCCGATATTCGGCCTCCGATCCGCTTTCATCCCGGAACGCCAGGCCTCCGCCGCCCCTCACTGAATCATGACTTCCTTGTCGCGCGCTTCGATCTTCACGACCAGGCAGGGGTAGGACGGATCCCCGGAGAGCTCCTTCTCCTCCTTCGGGCCGAGCAGCCTGGTGTCAAACAGGATCGTCGTGTCGTCCTCCGTGCACTCCGCGACGGCGATGCTGTATCCTCCCGTCTTCTGCTCCCCGTATCCCCGGATCAGATACATATCTTCCCCGTCTGTATAAGTCATCCGTATCTCTTTTTTCTTATTCTCTTCGATCACACGCTTCAATTCTTCAGGCAGCTTTCCGAATTCTGCGACCGTATAGTCGACTTCCCTGCGCTCAGTCTTCGCTCCCTCCCCGGACGACGCGCATCCCACGGTCACCACGACCAGCATCAGGATCAGAAATGCCAGAATTCCGATTCTCCTCACGCACAGCACCCGCTTATCGTTTTATACTATTGTTATTCAGCAATCCGCAAAATATGCCTTGTCATCGCCTTCTCGATTCGCTATAATTATGAAAAACGTGTACAATTCGCAGAACTCGTACGCCTGACCGGGCTATGCCGAATGATGCACAAATTCTTTCAGAAAGGACACACATAACTATGAACAATGTACAGATCATGGAGGAGGAGGCAAAAGCCGCGGACACGAAAAAACGCGAACGGGTCTCCGGCATCCTGGTGCACCCGACGTCTTTCCCGTCCCCGTATGGGATCGGCGATCTCGGCCCCGGCGCGTATGAATTCATTGATTTTCTGGAGGGCGCCGGACAGCACCTGTGGCAGGTACTGCCGCTCGGCCCGACCGGCTTCGGCGATTCGCCGTATCAGGGTTTTTCCGCCTTCGCAGGGCAGCCGCTGCTGATCAGTCCGGATAAGCTGATCGAGCTGAAGCTTCTAAACGAGGACGATCTCGGCGAAATGCCGGCGTGGGATCCGGCAAAAGTGGACTACGGCCCGGTGATCGAATACAAAACTTCCCTGCTGAAAAAGGCGTGGCGAGCCTTTTATCATACACCGGACAAGACGCTGCTCGAGGAATTCGAGCTTTTCTGCGAGGAGGAAAAGGACTGGCTCGACGACTACACCCTGTTCATGGCATGCAAGGACTATCACGAGGGCAGATGCTGGCTGGAGTGGGAGGACGAGATCCTGGATCCGACCGCCGAAGCCAAAGCACTCTGGCGTAAAAAGCTTGCGGAGAGCATCCATTATTACAGCTTCGTGCAGTTCATGTTCCAGAAGCAGTGGATCGAGCTGCGCGATTACGCGCATGAGAAGGACGTGGAGATCATCGGGGATATCCCGATCTTCGTGGCGCTCGACAGCGCCGACGTGTGGGGGAACAAGAAGCTGTTCCAGCTCGACCCGACGGGCCACCCGACCAGCGTGGCCGGAGTTCCGCCGGACTATTTCAGCGCGACCGGGCAGCTCTGGGGCAATCCGCTCTACGACTGGGATTATCACGCGGAGACCTCCTACGAGTGGTGGATCGCGCGCATCCGCAGGCAGCTCACACTGACCGATTATCTGCGCATCGACCATTTCCGCGGCTTTGAGGCCTACTGGGCCGTCCCCGCCGACGAGGAGACCGCGATCAACGGCAAATGGGTCAAGGGTCCCTGCGAGGAGCTGTTCGAGGCGATTGCCAGAGAGCTCGGCGACGATCTGCCGATCCTCGCGGAGGATCTCGGAATCATCACTCCTGAGGTAGAGCACCTGCGCGATACCTTTGGCTTCCCTGGCATGAAGGTGCTGCAGTTTGGTTTCGGAGACATGGGCGACCACAATTACATACCGCATTTCTATACGACGGCGAACTGCGTCTGCTACACCGGGACGCACGACAACGACACGACGCTCGGCTGGTACCAGACGCAGCCGGAGGAGATCCGCGACCGCATTCGCCGCTACGGAAACACGGACGGCAACGGCGTGAGCCTCGACTTCATCCGTTTCTGCATGGCGAGCATCGCGAAATTCGCGATCTTCCCGATCCAGGATCTGCTGCAGCTTGGTAGCGAGGCGCGCATGAACACGCCTGGCGTGGCGGCCGCCAACTGGGCCTTCCGCTACCGCGCGGAGGATCTGGAGCCGTGGCGGCAGGAATGGCTGATGAGAACGACGCAGCTTTTCGGAAGATAGAAAGGACGAAATAATACATCATGATACGTTTTATACTGATCGTCATATTTGTCGTCTCTTTCCTGATCCTGTCCATCCCGGTCTTTCTTGTGGAGTGGGTCATCGGAAAGTTCCGCCCCGACTGGCGCGACAAGAGCTCC
>CANQIW010000087.1 GCA_947624055.1 uncultured Lachnospiraceae bacterium | reverse complement strand
CCCGATATAGGCGGCTATGCCCTCTATGTATTGGAAATGCTGATTAATGATGTTCTGGAAATTCTGGCTCTGATGTTCAACATCGTTGACTACCGTGCTCTTGGCGTTTTTTTCGACGTCCCGGAATATAAGGATAAGAAACGTCAGCGTAATACTGAGAACGAAAACCAGAAAAATCACCATCGGAAGAAAATGGGATTTGGAATTGGCGGTTTTGTTTGAATTATGCATTGGTAACTCCTATATATTATGAAACAGCAAAGCTGTTTCCGCATCCCGCAGGAATCTGAATTACGGGCTGTCTGCACCGTACCGTACATTCAGCGTCAGGCAAAACAGAGAAATACTCTGTGGGTATAATCGAAAAGTAGTCCGGCAACAGACGATTGATTCAGGCCGACAAATATGAGAAAATGCGTCTATATGCCAATATGCATATTTATTGTACCACATCTTTCCGAAATATTCAAAAGAATATTTGATAAATATGAAAAAATATTGAAAATAACTTTTAAATAAAAGCCTACACGCGAAAATGAGCGGTAAACAGATTGACAAACCGGGAGACTGAGGGGGATAATGAAACGGAAAGACCGGATTTTGGGAGGGAAAGGGTTTTGCTCATGAAGGATAAAACGATTACGGCGGGACGGCTCTGTCTCGGCATTCTCGCTCATGTTGACGCCGGGAAGACTACGCTTTCGGAAGGGATCCTGTATCTGTCCGGGAGCATCCGGACGCTCGGCAGGGTGGATCATCAGGACGCGTTCCTGGATAATTATGAGCTGGAGCGGGCGCGCGGCATCACGATCTTTTCGAAACAGGCGGAGCTTGTGCTCGGAGATCTGCCGGTGACTTTGATGGATACGCCGGGTCATGTAGATTTTTCGGCGGAGATGGAACGGACGCTGCAGGTATTGGACTACGCGATTCTGGTGATCAGCGGGGCGGACGGCGTGCAGGGGCATACAGAGACTCTCTGGAGGCTGCTTGAGCGCTATGAGATCCCGACGTTTCTGTTTATCAACAAGATGGATCAGGAGGGAACGGACCGGGCCGCGCTCCTGGAGGAGATCGAGAGCCGTCTTGACAGCCGCTGTGTCGATTTCGGTTCGTTGGATACATGGACGGGAAGTTTGGACGACGCGGGCGGTTTACAGGATGATCCGGATCGTGCAGGCGGCGCACAGGGAACTTCGAGTGCCTCGGACAATACGGTTCCGGAGGAATTCTGGGAGACGCTCGCGATGTGCGACGAAGCCCTGCTGGACAGCTACATGGAAAACGGAGCGCTGGGCGTGAAGGAGATTGCTGACGCGATCGCCGCGCGACGGGTGTTTCCCTGTTATTTCGGTTCCGCGCTGAAGCTGGAAGGCGTGCGGGAGCTGCTGGACGGGATCCGGAAGTTCGGTATCATGCCATCGTATCCGCAGGAGTTTGGGGCGCGCGTGTTTAAGATCACGCGGGACGCGCAGGGGAGCCGGCTGACGCACATGAAGATCACAGGCGGGCAGCTGCGCGTGAAGACGCCGCTTAGTGGACGTCACAGGGATTCCGGGGAGGAATGGGAGCAGAAGGCGGATCAGATCCGTATCTATTCCGGCAGCGGATTCCGGGCGGTTCAGGAGGCGGAGGCCGGGACAGTCTGCGCGGTGACGGGTCTGGAATACACATATGCAGGGGAGGGTCTCGGCGCGGAGACAGAGGCCGGTCTTCCGCTTCTGGAGCCTGTGTTATCCTACCGGCTCGAGCTGCCGCCGGACTGCGACGTTCATCACACGTTTCTGAAGCTGCGCGAGCTTGAGGAGGAAGAGCCGCAGCTCCACATGGTCTGGAACGGACAGCTTGGCGAGATCCACGCCCACCTGATGGGAGAGGTGCAGACTGAGGTGCTCAAAAGTCTGATCCGTGAGCGCTTTGGAATATGGGTGGAGTTCGGACAGGGAAATATCGTATACAAGGAGACGATCCGCGGCGCGGTGGAGGGCATGGGGCATTATGAGCCCCTGCGCCATTACGCGGAGGTGCATCTGCTGCTGGAGCCGGGCGAGCGCGGGAGCGGCCTGCAGTTTGAGACCAGCTGCAGCGAGGACGTGCTCGACCGCAACTGGCAGCGGCTGATCCTGACGCATCTGGAGGAGAAGCAGCACCTCGGGGTGCTCACGGGCTCCGAGATCACGGATATGAAGATTACGCTGCTCACGGGCAGAGCGCATCTGAAGCACACCGAGGGTGGGGATTTCCGCCAGGCGACGTACCGGGCGGTGCGGCACGGACTGAAACGCGCTGAGAGTGTGCTGCTGGAGCCGGTCTACGCGTTCCGTCTCGAACTGCCGTCCGAATCGGTCGGACGGGCGATGACCGATATCCAGAGGATGAGCGGGAGCTTTGCCCCGCCGGAGATCACCGGAGAGACGGCGGTGCTCACCGGGCAGGCTCCTGTATCCGAGATGTGGGGCTATCAGACAGAGCTTCTGGCATACACGAAGGGCAGGGGCAGGCTTTCCTGCACGCTCAGGGGATATGAGGAGTGCCACAATGCGCAGGAGGTCATCGACGCGGTCGGCTATGATTCCGAGGCGGATCTGGACAACCCGACGGGTTCTGTTTTCTGCGCGCACGGGGCCGGGTATGTCGTGAGCTGGGAGTACGTGCAGGATTATATGCATATGGAAAGCGGGTGGAAGAACGGGCCGTATGGCGCAGGCGTACAGCAGACCGGATCGTCTGTACGCTCCGGAGGCACAGGCAGTTCCGGGCGGTTCGCCGGCGGCTGTGCGGACGACAAGGAGCTGGAGGAGATCTTCGCGCGCACCTATGGGACGGCCTCACAGGAGCGCAGGCATTACACGAAGAGCCGTCGTGTGGAGGCGCCGGGGAGCGCGAAGTCCTCGAAGCCTCTGAGGCAGGAGGAGACGGATGAGTACCTGCTCGTGGACGGTTACAACATTATCTTTGCGTGGGACGAGCTGAAGGCGCTTGCGCAGGAGACGATCGAGGGCGCCCGGGGCAGGCTTGCGGATATTCTCAGCAACTATCAGGGCTGCCGCGGCATGCACGTTATCCTGGTCTTTGACGCGTACAAGGTCGAGGGCGGCCGGGGCGAGGTGCTGAAATATCACAACATCCACATCGTCTATACAAAGGAGGCTGAGACCGCGGATCAGTATATTGAGAAGACGGCGCGCGTCATCGGAAGGAAATATCATGTGACGGTGGCGACTTCCGACGCGCTGGAGCAGATCATCATCCTTGGCGCGGGTGCCTCACGGATGTCGGCGGATGATCTTCATGAGGAGATTGAGCTCGCCAATCAGGAGATCCGCAGCGAATATCTGCAGAAGCCATCCGGCACGAAGCACCGGCTGTTTGATGAGCTGGACGAGCCGCTGCGGGAATTTCTTGAGGAGCTGCGGCTGGGACGGAGAACACTCGGGCGTTCTGACAAAGCGGAGCTGACAGGTGCCGGGCAGGAGTGAACCAATGGCGGCAAGCATTCCGATCTGATGCAAACAACAAAATAAATCGAAACTTTTAGATAAAGAAACGGTAGCGAAAGCCGTCAAATAATGGTATACTGAATTATAAACCAAGACCGCCCGAGGGCGGAAACGGATACGGCGATATGCACATGACGGAAGTGGGAAGAGGCATACCTGACGGAAAAATACCGGGGTTTTGTGTATATGGCATACGGTCCGACAAAAAGAACGGGAGGGATACGAGATGAGTGTAGATGTGAACAAGGCCAAAAGTGTGATTGAGAGCGGAAAGGCCGTGCTCGGCATTGAGTTCGGTTCGACAAGGATCAAAGCGGTGCTGATCGACGACAGCAATGCTCCGATCGCGTCCGGCAGTCATGAGTGGGAGAACCAGCTGGAGAACGGGATCTGGACCTACAGCCTTGACGCGATCTGGAAGGGACTGCAGGATTGCTATGCGGATATGCTTGCAGACGTGAAAAAGCAGTACGGCGTTGACGTCGAGAATCTTGCCGGAATCGGTTTCAGTGCGATGATGCACGGCTACATGGCGTTCGACAAAAACGATCAGCTTCTGGTGCCGTTCCGCACATGGAGAAATACCATCACGGGACAGGCGTCTGCGGAGCTGTTTGATCTGTTCAACTACAACATTCCGCAGAGGTGGAGCATTGCGCATCTGTATCAGGCGATCTTAAACGGCGAGGAGCATGTGAAGGATGTCACGTTCTTCACGACGCTCGCGGGGTACATTCACTGGCAGATGACCGGGCAGAAGGTGATCGGCGTCGGCGACGCGGCCGGCATGTTCCCGATCGACATCGAGACGAGAGACTTCAACAAGACCATGATTGCGAAGTTTGACAAGCTTGTAGCGCCGAAGGGATATCCGTGGAAGCTCGAGGAGATCCTGCCGAAGGTGTTGCTGGCAGGTCAGGACGCAGGCACGCTGACCGAGGAGGGCGCGAAGAAGCTCGACGTGTCCGGCAAGCTGAAGGCCGGCATTCCGATCTGCCCGCCGGAGGGCGACGCCGGCACCGGTATGGCTGCGACGAACAGCGTTGCGGTGCGCACGGGCAACGTTTCCGCGGGTACCTCCGTGTTTGCGATGATCGTGCTGGAGAAGGATCTGTCCAGGGCATATCCGGAGATCGACATGGTGACGACGCCGAGCGGCGATCTTGTGGCGATGGTGCACTGCAACAACTGTACCTCCGATCTGAACGCGTGGGTCGGCCTGTTTAAGGAATTTTCCGAGACCTTTGGCATCGAGGTCGACATGAATAAGCTTTTCGGCACGCTTTACAACAAGGCTCTCGAGGGAGACAAGGACTGCGGCGGTCTGCTCGCGTATAACTACTTCTCGGGTGAGCCGATCACCGGCCTCGAGGAGGGACGCCCCCTGTTCGTGCGCAAGCCCGACAGCAAATTCAATCTCGCGAATTTCATGCGCACGAATTTGTACGCGTCGCTGGCCACGCTGAAGATCGGCCTTGATATCCTGCTCAAGGCAGAAGACATCAAGATCGATAAGATCATGGGTCACGGCGGCTTGTTCAAAACGAAGGGTGTCGGTCAGAGCATCCTCGCGGCGGCGATGAACTCTCCGGTGTCCGTGATGGAGACCGCGGGCGAAGGCGGAGCGTGGGGCATTGCGCTGCTCGCGTCCTATCTTGTGAACAAGAGCGAGGGCGAGACGCTCGAGGACTTCCTGAACGCGAAGGTCTTCGCAGGCGATGCCGGCGTGGAGATGCAGCCGGATCCGGCGGACGTGGCGGGCTTTGATGCCTACATCGAGGCATATAAGGCAGCGCTTCCCGCGGAGCGCGCGGCGGTGGATGGCATAAAGCTGTAAAATCTTTCATACACGAAATCCATAAAAAGGCGGCACAGACCGGAACGCTCCGGCTGTGCCGTTTTTCCTCTGCCTTCTTTTCAGGAAAAGCAGTTTTTGTCTGTGCATTTATGATATCCGGCAGTGCTTGCTTCTTCAGCGGAGGAAAAAATCTGCAGGTCCTCCTCTTTTTTGTTGGCGATATATTTGCAATCCCTGCGTCCGTGATAGTAGTAACCTGTAGCGTAGTATGTTTGATCGCGCTGCCTGAGAAATTTTTCTATAGACGTCGCGAGACACAATTCTTTGGCCTTTTTCCTGTTCATGAGAAAACCCTTGGACGTGCCGTTGGCAAGTTCATCTGCGAATCGGCATCCGTAGATGCGTTTGCCATTGCGGAGTTGATCGTAGAGACTGCGCAAAGTCTGCTTGTAGAAAATATAATATTCCTCTTTGCCTCCGATGATCCAATATTTGGTATTGTCATCCTTCAGGATTCCGCTGTCTGTCCATGGAAGCTCGTTTCTCAGGCGCTCCTGATACTCAATATAGAGATTCCCGGTATTAGAGAGTTTCATATCATGCTTGATCTCTATACCAAATGCATTCTCGCCGGAGTATTGACCCTTTTCATCCAGATAGCTTCCAAGGTCGACACCGTATTTTTGAAATTCCCGTCCGACCCATACCTCAAATGCATGGCCTGCCTGTAGTTTTTCCCGGAAATAATCGGTTTTCTTGCGGCTGACATCCCAGTCTACGGTCTTTTGATAGCGGACCGGGTCGGCACGGAAATCCTCGATCCATTTTTGCAGGTAGTCGTTATAGCTGTTAATCAGGGATTCTGATGGAAGGAAGTCCTCATATTTTATTTTGATGTCATCTTTGATCTGCGCGAACCAGTATAGATAAAGACAATCTTCCGGTGAGAGATTGCCTCTTGGATTGATTGGTTTCATGGTAGTCTGTTCCTCCTATCGTTTCTTTCAAATCATTATAGGCTGAAACAATGTCGAAATCAACCGGAAATGGGACGTCTTTTTTCTTGCGGATTTTCCGGTTTTATACTATAGTATAGAAGATATTGTAAAATCGGTTTTTCAATAGTGATATACGGAGGGATCATCATGAAGAGATGGGCGAGATTTCTTTACCAGCCCGTACTTCCCTTGGGGAAAGACGGCCGGAGAGTGACCGGAAGCGAGGAGCACATCGCGCTGTCGAGAAAGGCGGCGACGGAGGGCATGGTTCTGCTGAAGAATGAGAATCACGTCCTGCCTTTTTCTTTCGGCAAAAAAGTGGCTGTATTCGGCAAGGGCTGTGTGGACTATGTGAAGGGCGGCGGCGGCAGCGGCGAGGTGACCGTGGCATACAAAAGAAGCCTTCTGGACGGCCTGCGCATCAAGGAGCAGGAGGGCAAGGTCGCGCTGCTTGCGGAACTTGGGGAGTTCTATGAGAAGGAAGTGCGCAGTCAGTATGAGCAGGGCGCTGTGCCGGGCATGACGGTTGAGCCGGAGCTGCCGGAGGATCTTCTGTGCCGTGCGGCTGTGTTCACGGATACGGCGGTCGTCACGGTCTGCCGCTTCTCCGGGGAAGATTGGGATCGCTCCGTAATGGGCGGGAACCAGCCGGTCTCGCCGGGATATATCGGCGGGATCGTTCGTCGCTCAAAGGAGATCTTTGAGAAGGGCGATTTCTATCTGTCGGCCGCCGAGCAGAGGATGGTCGAGCGAGTGCAGGCGAACTTCGCGCATGTTGCGGTCGTGCTGAACGTCGGCGGCATGGTGGACACGCTCTGGTTCAAGGATAACGAGAGGATCGAAGGCGCGCTTATGGCATGGCAGGGTGGCATGGAGGGCGGGCTTGCCGCGGCGGATATCCTCGTGGGCGACGTCAATCCGTCCGGCAGGCTGGTCGACACGTTCGCGGCGCGGCTGGAGGATTATCCGTCGACTGCCGGTTTCCATGCGTCGCCGGATTACGTGGAGTACACGGAGGATATCTATGTGGGCTACCGCTATTTTGAGACGATCCCGCAGGCGGCGGAGAAGGTGAATTACCCGTTTGGCTTCGGGCTTTCCTACACAGATTTTGAGGTGGAATACATCCGCTCCTCTGTCACGGAAGAGCAGATACAGGCGGACGTTTTTATTACGAATATGGGAAAGACGGCCGGAAAGGAAGTTGTGCAGCTCTATGTGAGCGCGCCCGGCGGAAAGCTCGGAAAGCCGGCGAGAGAGCTGAAGGCGTTCGCGAAGACCAGGCTTCTGCAGCCGGGTGAGTCGCAGACTCTGCGCCTTGTCGTAAAAGTAAGCGCGCTTGCGTCTTATGACGACTGCGGAGCGATCGAAAAGAATGCGTGGGTGCTGGAGAAAGGAAAATACGAATTTTATCTGGGCACAAATGTGCGCGACGCCGCGCTGCAGCCGTTTGCGTATGAACTCGCGGATGATATGGTCGTGGAGAAGACCGGAAGCAAATGCGCGCCGACCATGCTGACAAAGCGCCTGCGCCCGGATGGAAGCTGCGAGACGATGGAGACGCACCCGGAGCTTCAGCCGGAGCTGGACCGCAATGTACCCAAGGCTGCCTACACACCGGAGACGATTCAGATGCCGGGGCATGTACTCGGCTTCTCCGTCGACAAAATGCCGGAGCCGCCGATCATGCTGGAGGATGTCTGCGATAAAAAGGCGACTCTGGACGAATTCATGGAGCAGCTGACGGACGAACAGCTTGTGCGTCTGCTCTGCGGCCAGCCGAACACCGGCGTGGCGAATACCTTCGGCATGGGCAACCTGCCGCAGTACGGGGTTCCGAATGTGATGACGGAGGACGGCCCTGCCGGAGTGCGCATCAATCCGGAGTGCGGCGTGAACACGACAGCGTTTCCGTGCGCGACGCTGCTCGCCTGCACCTGGGATGAGGAGCTCGTCGAGTGCGTAGGCCGGGCGGGCGCGCTTGAGGCGAAGGAGAACAATATCGGGATCTGGCTCACGCCGGGGATGAACATTCACCGCAGTCCGCTCTGCGGAAGGAATTTTGAGTACTATTCGGAGGATCCGCTGATCGCCGGTAAGATGGGCGCTGCGCTCGTGCGCGGCATTCAGTCGCAGAAGATCGCGGCCAGCGCGAAGCATTTCGCCTGCAACAACAAGGAGACGAACCGCAGGAACAGCGATTC
>CANQIW010000086.1 GCA_947624055.1 uncultured Lachnospiraceae bacterium | reverse complement strand
CGCGCGATGCTGTCCGCCAGCACGATCTCGTAGGTGTTGCCGATGTGCGGCTTGCCCGAGGTGTAGGCGATCGCCGTCGTCATGTAATATTTCGGTTTGCTCATTTTTCTCTTCCTCCTTTTATGATCTTCCTTTTATGATCTTCCTTTTATGATCTTCCTTTTTCGCTCTTTTTTCAGTTCTTCTTTGTCCTTTTCCCTCTGCCCGCCCTGCGATCCTCGCGCCGCTGCCCGGAGCGCCGGCTTCTCTGTTGGCAACGGCCGGTTTCCTATGCAAATCCGCATAAAAAAACTCATCTTCCCTGTACAAGAAGACGAGCATGCCCGTGTTACCACTTCTCTTCGTCCGCGCCTCACGGCGCGAGCCTTTGCGGGTACCGATACCATGCCGCGGCAGACGTCTCAGAGAAGTTCCGCACACATGCCATAACACAATACCCTGCCGCTGTAACAGGCGGACCTGTCGCAGCTTAACGGTCGTCCGCCGCTCGGCTGCACCCCTCGGAAGCCATCTTCAGCGCGCGCTCCTGCTCTTCCTCTCACCGCCGGAAGATTCTCTGTGGCATTCCCTCGCGCCTACTCTTTTCGTCACCGGGTTTTCTGGTTTTTAAGTTATCACAGCTGCATTTTTCTGTCAAGCCGAACCGCCTGAATTTTCCTTCTTTTCCTGCGCCGCTCTTTTCAGACTCTCTTTCTGCAGGGCATGTTCCTGTCCTGTCCGTCATAAACTGTCTCTAAGAGAATGTCCCGGAGCATATTTTCCATGTCCAATCAGAAAAAAAAGCTTTCACGCTTCCTCATCCCCGCGCTGGCGGCTGTCCTGTTCGTCCTGCTGGCAAGGATCTGTTATATCCGTTCCTTCCCGTCCTTCCTCTTCTCCGAAGACCGGAAATTCGAGCGTTTCACCGATAAAGTCTTCCGCGAGGAGCTGGACAGCAACACGCTCAACCGCCACTATATCGTCGCGGATCCCTCAAACTACGGGCTCGACACGAAACAGGTGACGCTCGGGAACGCAAGTCCCGGAGCGCGCCAAAAAGCCTGCGCGGCGACAGAAAATTATCTGAACACGCTGAAGACCTTCGACTACGAAAAACTCTCCGAGAAACACCGGCTCACCTATGACCTTTTCCGGGACTGCCTGGAGACAGAGCTCGAGGGCGCCGGATGGCTGTTCTACGACGAACCGCTCGGCCCGACGCTCGGCATACAGGCGCAGCTTCCGGTACTGCTCGCGGAGTACGCGTTTCGAACCAGAGGCGACATCGAAGATTACCTGACGCTGCTGTCGCAGATCCCGGATTATTTTTCCGGCGTTCTGGCCTTCGAGAAGGCAAAATCGGAGAAGGGACTGTTCATGAGCAGTGAGTGCGCGGCCGAGGTCGTGAAGCAGTGCCGGGAATTCATCGCGGAGCCGGAGTCCAACTACCTGATCGGCATCTTCAACGAGAAGATCGACGCCGTGAAGAATCTGACCACTGACGAGAAGATCGCTTACAAGAACCGCAATCAGTCGATCCTGAACAGCTACGTGATCCCGGCCTACGAGACGATGGTAAGCGCGCTCGAAAAATTCTCCGGGAGCGGAACAAACGCGCAGGGACTCTGCTATTATCCGGAAGGGAAGGAGTATTACCGCTGGCTTGTAAAGAGCACGGTCGGCGACGACCGTCCGATCGAGGAGATCGAGGAGGCCGTCAAAGTGCAGATGGTCGAGGATTTCACGGCAATTCAGGAGCTGATGAAGCGCTCCGGATCCGCCGGAGACAGCGCCGCAGACGCCGCCAAAAACGCGGACCCAGAAAAAAGCGCAAAGAGCGGCTCAGAAAACGATTCGGAGACTCCCTCCGCGATGCTCAGCGAACTGCGCGAAAAGATCACCGCGGATTTTCCGCTGCTCCCGAACGTATCCTGCACGGTCAAGTACGTCCACAAGTCTCTGCAGGATTATTTGAGTCCCGCCTTTTATCTGTCGCCCACGATCGACGACTACACGCGCAATGTCATCTACATCAACCCGGCCAGCCATTACAGCGATCTCGATCTCTTCACCACGCTCGCGCATGAGGGATATCCGGGACATCTGTTTCAATCCGTCTACTTCAGCGCGCAGCACCCGGATCTGCTGCGCAATCTGCTCGACGTCGGCGGATACACGGAAGGCTGGGCCACCTATGTCGAAATGTACGCCTACTCCCTCTGGGAGGGGGATCCCGAGCGCGCGGCGCTGGCTCAGAGGAACCGCTCGTTCACGCTTGGCCTGGCCTCCCTGCTCGACATCGGCATCCACTACCGGGGCTACTCTCTCGATCAGGTCAGGGCGTTCCTTGAACAGCTCGGCTTCGGGGACAGCACGGCTGAGTCCCTGTACCGCACGATTCTGGAAGCTCCGGCCAACTACCTGCAGTATTACGTGGGCTGTCTGAATTTTCTCGGACTGCGCGATGAGATGAAGCAGGCGCTCGGGGAGCGTTTCTCTCTCAGGGAATTCCACCGCCTTGTGCTGGAGACCGGCCCCGCGCCGTTCTATATCCTGCGCAAGCGGCTGCTGGCCGCCGTCCCCGGTTAAAGCGATCGGATGTTCCAAAGACAGTTACCGGAAAAATCAGCAAAGGAGCCGCCCCATGCAGTTCATTCTCTACATATCGCAGTTTATCATTCCGTTCCTGATCTTCTATATCATCGGGTACGGTCTGCTCGCAAAAGTGCCGGTCTACAACAGCTTTATCCGCGGCGCGCGCGAAGGGCTGGAGACCGTCGTAAGGATCGTACCGACCATGATCGGCCTGATGGCGGCCGCTGGCGTACTGCGCGCCTCTGGCTTTCTGGATCTTCTGGCGTCCCTGCTCGAGCGGGCCGCATCCGGAAGTCCTTTTCCCGCCGCCCTCGTGCCGCTCGCCCTGCTGCGTATGTTTTCCTCGAGCGCGGCGACCGGGCTTTTGCTGGATCTCTACAAAGAGTACGGAACCGACTCTTCCGTCGGCCTGATCGCCTCTCTGATGATGTGCTGCACCGAAACGGTCTTCTACACGATGAGCCTCTATTTCATGACTGCGGGCATCAAAAAAACGCGCCACACTGCCTGTGGCGCGCTGCTTGCTACACTCTCCGGGATTGCCGCCTGCGTTGTGCTCGCAGGGGCAATGGGCTGAGGAGACGTCAAAACGCTACTCTCGCCTGTATCTGATGGGCGACATAGTAGCCTCCCGCTCCGTAAATTCCCCTGGCCCATCCCGCGTACTGGGCCTCCGGATCGTAATATGCTCCGTCTATCTGCACCCATGCATGCCGCGTCAGCCCGTCCGCCGCCCCGTCTCTGGAACCGCTCACTCTTCCGCAGATGACATAGGGATAATAACCGACCTCCTTCGCAAGGGCCGCAAAAGCGCACGCAAAGCTGTAGCAGTTGCCCCACCTGTTGTTGAGCATATGCAGAGCCGTCTCCCTCTGCCAGCCGCCCTGCCCCAGATTCGGATATCTTGATCCGTAGGAGAAGCGGCCGCCTACCACATAGTTCCAGCATGCCCTCAGCTTCTGGCTCTTCGACATTCCGCTGTTCGTGATGGAGGCTACGATGCTCATCGTCTTTATCTTCAGCTGCGCGCCGACCGAATTCTCCGCCGCCCCGCTCTTTGAGAATTTAACGCCGCCGTATGATCTCTTCTGATAAAGCAGGCCGGACTTCGTGTCCGCATAGTACAGCTTGCCTCCTACGACACGCCAGCCCGTAAGCGCGCATCCCGCCTTGTCGACGCAGTATTTCCTGAGTCCGACCGTTACGATACGGGTCCTGCTGCCTTTCTGAAGACGGCCCTTTCGGTCGAACACATATATTTTCCCGTTGATTTTCGCGCTGTATGTCTGCGCCTTGCCGTTCTTCCTGAAATAATAGGTCTTACCGTTGACCGTCTTCCAGGCTTTTTTCAGCTTTGTACCGTCCTTTTTATAAAAGAACCAGTTGCCGTTGATCTGCACGAGTCCGCGCTTCACCACGGTTTTCCCGGATTCCGGCTGCGGCTGCGGCGGATCGACTGCCGCCCCGGCCTCCGTCTCCTGCGTCTCAGCTCCGGCCGCCGCTTCCGTCTCCGTCTCCGGCGTCTCCGTCTCCGGCGTCTCCGTCTCCGGCGCCTCCTGGCGGACATCCGCATACACGCCGATCACTGTCGTCTTCCCGCTCCTGCTCGTAAAGAGCTGCACCAGGAAGCCTGAATAGTACAAAACACTGTCCTTTCCGTCTCCGTAACAGCTGTCCGGATGATTTTCCCGACTGAGCGGATCCCCCACTCTTTTCTTCAGCAGCGCAAGCAGCGTCTTTGCATTCTGTCCCTCCCTCGCCGCCGCGCGCAGCTTGTTCGTCGCGGAAGCTTCGTACTGACCGCTCACAGAATGGAACAGATAGAATTTATTCCTGATCACATAGAGACCCTTTACCATACGGCCTTTATTGTCGAAGCCGTAGCTCTTCCCTTTGATCTTACAGACCTTCGGGATCACGATGCCGCCCGATTTCTTTCCGGTGACCGCCGCTTTGTCCTCACCGAAATAATATCTGTCCGCGCCGATCGTCTCCCATTGATTTTTGACTTTCTTCCCATCTGCATAGAAATAGTATTTGCCCTTCTCTTTTACCAGCCCTTCCGCGCCGGCCGCCCTTGCCGCGATCGGCCCGACGCCCGTGGCCGCCGTCTGCGCAAAGCTTACGAACAGCAGCAACAGCAATACTGCCTGTTTTATCTTTTTCATCACAATTCACCTGCCATATTTTTCTTTGTGCATTATCTTATCACAGTTTTCTGTCCCCGCCAACTATATTTTAAACGCAAAAAATTAATTACCGATTAACGATTGCGATACCTTCGGATGTATGGTAAAATACCGTTATTGTTCAGCCCAAAACCGCACGTTCGCCGCGCGGCCCTGACAGATAAACGGAGGAGAACTTTATGAAAAAAACAGCGATTGTCACAGACAGCAACAGCGGTATCACAAGAGCGCTCAGCGAAGAACTCGGCATTTATGTCCTGCCGATGCCCTTTTATATCAACGGCGAACTATACTACGAAGATATCACCCTGACCCAGGAAGAGTTCTACGAACATCTGAAGAGTGATTCCGATATTTCAACCTCCATGCCCTCGCTCAGCGACGTAACGGAGCTGTGGGACAGACTTCTGAAGGATCACGACGAGATCGTCCACATCCCGATGTCCAGCGGGCTGAGCAGCTCCTGCAGCGCAGCGCAGGCACTCGCGCAGGATTATGAAGGAAAGGTGTTTGTCGTGGACAACCGCCGCATCTCCATTACTCAGAAGCAGTGCGCCATCGACGCGAAGGCGCTCGCGGACGCTGGCTGGGGCGGTGCGGAGATCGCGAAATATCTGGAGGACACAGCCGCGGATTCCAGCATTTATATCACGCTCAACACCCTGTATTATCTCAAAAAAGGCGGCCGCATCACACCGGCGGCGGCAGCGCTGGGCACACTTCTGCGCCTGAAGCCGGTACTGCAGATCCAGGGCGACAAGCTTGACGCCTACGCGAAGAGCCGTACGATGAAAGCCGCGCGGACCACGATGCTCGAGGCGATCCGCAAAGATATCACGGAGCGCTTCCACTCGCCGGCGGACGGCTCCGAATTCAACATCATGCTGGCTTACTCCGGGACTGATCTGACCGAGGTCAACTCCTGGAAGGAGGAGGTTCTGACCCACTATCCGGATCACGCTCCGATGCTGTGCGACCCGCTGTCCCTGAGCGTCTCCTGCCATATCGGGGACGGATCGATCGCGATCGCCATAGCAAAGAAGCTCCCGGAGGAGCTTCTTCACAAATACCGTTAGATTTTTTCGGAATTTCACATTTTGGCCGTGTACTGATCCGTATGGGCAATGCTGTAGGTCGTATATCCATATACGTCCTTCCACCAGCCTCTGTAGTGAGCCTCAGGATCATAGTATTTGTCGTCTATGATCACCCAGCAGTGCGGTACCATACCGTCGCCGCCGTCGTCTGTCGAAGTCTCCTTAGAGGATACCCGGCCCGCGACCACTGTCGCCTTGTAACCGGCCTGACTCGCCAGAGCCGCGAACGCGCATGCAAAGCCATAGCTGCCGCCGGCTCTGGAGTTAAACATATCCAGCGCTTCCTGCTTCTGCCAGCCCTTCTTTGTAAAATCCGGAACCCGCATATTGTTAAAGGAAAAATGTCTGCTGTCATCCCCATTGTCCACCACGTAGTCCCAGCAGGCCTGAAGCTTCTGTTCCTTCGTCATCTCGGAGGTCGTAATCCTGGACATGATCTGTATCGTCGTGATCTTCAGATTCGCGGCAACGGAAGACGCTGCTTTACCCTTGCTGTCAAAAGTAATCCCGGACGACGTTTTGTTCACCTTCAGCACGCCCTTCTTGTTCGCAAAATAGAGATCCCTGTCGATCACCAGCCAGCCGACATACGGCTGTCCGTCCTTATTCACGAAGTACCGCTTGCCTCCCACATTCTTGAAACGGTTTTTCTTGCCGTTCGCCAGTCTTCCTTTCAGATCAAACAGATAAAGCGTGCCGTTGATCTTCGCGCTTTCCGTCTGCGCACTTCCATCCGCGGTAAAATAATAACGTTTGCCGCTCACCGTCTTCCATTTGTTCTTGACGGCGACGCCTTTTTTGTTGTAATAGTAATATTTTCCATCGATATTTCTCAGTCCGGCGCTGTTCTGCGCAGACGGATCCGAGGAAGTATCCGCAGGATCCTCGCTCTCCGGCGTCTGTCCTGTCGCCGGATCGACCCCTGTCACCGGCGTCGCCGTCGCGGCTATGGACACTACTGTCTTTGCTTTTGTGTTCCGATCCTTGAATCCCTGCACGTCAAACCCTGCATAGGAATAGATCATATCCGTCCCATCGCCGCTGCTGCTCGGCAGGTCGGTCTGTTTCTTCTGCACCGCGACGCCCATTGTCTTCAGAAGTTTCGTCAGCGCCGAAAACTTCGATCCGGCCAGAGCCGCGGCGCGCAGCTCACTGGTCGCGGCGGTATCCATCGCGCCCGTGTCTGAACTGAACACATAGAAAACCCCGTCCTTCACATAGACGCCCTTGAGCATACGGCCGAACTGGTCAAACCCATAGTACTGTCCGCCGATCGCCTTGACGGCCGGCTTCATAACGCCGTCCACCACCTTGCCCATACAGGCAACCCCGTTGTTTTTAAAATAATATCTGTATCCGACCGTCATCCCACCGACCGCGGCCGTGACGGTCTGCCAGGCATTCCTGACCGGGTTTCCGTCCTGAGAATAGAAATAATACTTGCCGCCCTCTTTCTGCAGGCCTGTCTTCCCCTCAGCCCTGACCGCAGCCGATCCGTTCGTCAAAAATAACGGAACCTGCACCATAACCAGACAGAGCGCCAGCATCAGAATTTTCTTCCACTTGTTCAAAGAATCAACCCCTTTCTGTTTCCCCACTGTCTCCCGCAGAGCAGTGCTGTCTTTACAGCTTTACATTCACCTTGCCCCTGACTTCTTTTCCGTTCACTGTATTTCCCCTGAGCCTGTAATATTTGTTTATCATCCCGGAACGTTTCTGCCTGTACCAGCTCGTCTTCAATGTGTCGGTGACGGCATCCTCCGCGTTCACGTCAAAAGTATACCACTTCCCGCCGATCTTGATCTCAACCCAGGCATGCGGCTGCCATCTGCCTTTTTCATACAGCTGCGCCTGCCCCCAGCAGATCCGGACCGGATATCCCGTCGCGCGCTTCGCCAGAAGCGCGTAAGCCGCGGCGTAGTGATAACAGCTGCCGTTCTTCTTTGTGAGCATCTCATCTGCAAGCTTGCTTTCCCAGCCTTTTTCCCCGCTGAACCCCATCAGCCTCGCATAGCCGAATTTCTTTTTCGCGTAATTGTAGAGCAGCTTCAGCGCGTCGTCCTTGCCTGTATCCGCCTTTACGCCGGCCGCCTTGATCGTTTTATCCAGTTTTTTAAGCAGCTTGGAGTCAGCTCCGGAAGAAGCTGCGGATACTTCTATTGTATTCATACTTCCCGCAGCCGGTCCGAGGCAGAGACAGACTGCCAGCAAAAGGAATAGAGATTTTTTAAGAATTTGTTTCATTCCAGAGTCTCCTTTGTTAAATATTTGTAATAATTATAGCACTTCTTTTTCAAATTGCAAGCAAAAAAGTGTGCTCAGCACACTTTTGCCTCAAGCCTCTGCCTGATGAAACTTTTTATAAAATCTTTCTCTCGCCGTCAAGCTCCGCGTAGATCGGGATTGAAGACAGATTCCGGACGCGCGTGCCGTCCGCGCTGAACAGCAGTCCGCGCGCCGCGTTCATATAATCCACGTAATCGATGTTCGTCGTATACCAGACGTCGTCTTTTCCGCTCATCTTCCCACAGAACGCCTCCATCTTATCCCAGGTATTCTCGCGGTCAAACTCAAAGCTGTGTCCCCACACATAAAACAGAGAAAGCCTGCTGTATCCGGGCGTGTTCAGGAAGCGGTCCGACAGCTCGCC
>CANQIW010000085.1 GCA_947624055.1 uncultured Lachnospiraceae bacterium | reverse complement strand
AGGAAGCCGATCACCAGCAGGATCGCCACTGCCGTCCAGATGCCGAAGCCCGCGCCCGTGAAGAGATTGCCGAGCTGATAGACGCACAGCGAGACGACGTAGGCGAGCAGGCACTGATAGCCGATCGCGAACCAGAACCATTTGATGTTGTTCATCTCACGCTTGATCGCGCCCATCGCCGCGAAGCACGGCGCGCACAGCAGGTTGAACACGAGGAACGAGTACGCCGCAACCGCGGTCATGCTGCCGGCCAGAGCGCCCCAGATCTCCTGTCCGTCCTCTGCCACTTCAGCGAAACCGAAGAGGATGCCGAAGGTGCCGACCACGTTCTCCTTCGCGATCAGGCCGGTGACCGCCGCGACGGCCATCTTCCAGTCGCCCCAGCCGAGCGGGATGAAGAGCCACGCGATCGCGTTGCCGATCGTCGCCAGGATGCTGCTGTCAAGCTGTTCCGCTTCCAGCATGCAGAACTTTCCGTCCACCCAGCCGAAGCCCTGCAGGAACCAGAGCACGATTGTGGAGAGCAGGATAATTGTACCAGCTTTTTTGATAAATGACCAGCCCCTTTCCCACATGCTTCTCAGGACATTGCTGACCGTCGGCATATGGTAGGCCGGGAGCTCCATGACGAACGGTGCCGGTTCGCCCGCGAACATTTTTGTCTTCTTCAGGATGATGCCGGAGCAGATGATCGCCGCGATCCCCACGAAGTACGCGCTCGGAGATACCCACCAGGCGCCGCCGAAGAGCGCGCCCGCGATCAGCGCGATGATCGGGAGCTTCGCGCCGCAGGGGATGAAGGTCGTCGTCATGATCGTCATCTTGCGGTCTCTGTCGTTCTCGATCGTACGCGACGCCATGACGCCCGGGACGCCGCAGCCCGTGCCGATCAGCATCGGAATAAAGGACTTGCCGGACAGGCCGAACTTGCGGAAGATACGGTCCATGATGAACGCGACGCGCGCCATGTAGCCGCAGGACTCCAGAAACGCCAGGAACAGAAACAGCACCAGCATCTGCGGCACGAAGCCGAGCACCGCGCCGACGCCCGCCACGATACCGTCGAGGATCAGGGACTGCAGCCAGCCCGCGCAGTGGATGCTCACAAGGAAGCTCTCGATCGCCGGCGGGATGATCTCGCCGAAGAGCACGTCGTTTGTCCAGTCGGTCACGATCGTCCCGACCGTCGTCACAGACACATAGTACACAATGAACATGACCACCGCGAAGATCGGCAGAGCCAGCCAGCGGTTCGTCACGATGCGGTCGATCTTATCCGAGGTCGTCATCGCGCCCTTCTTTCCTTTTTTCAGGCAGTCATCAATGATCGACGATATGTACACATAGCGCTCGTTCGTGATAATACTCTCTGTGTCGTCGTCGAATTTCTCCTCGAGCGCGTTGATCTGCGCGCTCACATCCGGCACGCTGTCCATCATCGCGCCGATTTTGTCGTCCTTCTCAAGCAGCTTGATCGCGAAAAAGCGCTTCTGTTCTTCCGGGACAGCAGATCCGAGCTCTGCCTCAACGTCTCGGATCGCATTCTCTGCCTCCTCCGCAAACTCGTGCACCGGAGCAGTCGCCTGTCCTTTATTCGCGAGCGCCACGGCCTTCTCCGCCGCCTGCAGCACGCCCGTGCCCTTCAGCGCCGAGATTTCCACGACCTCGCAGCCAAGTTTCTGGCTGAGCTTCCCGATGTTGATCTTATCGCCGCTCTTCGCAACGACGTCCATCATGTTCACCGCCATGACGACCGGAATCCCGAGCTCCATGAGCTGTGTCGTCAGGTAAAGGTTACGCTCGATATTCGTGCCGTCCACGATGTTCAGGATCACGTCCGGACGCTCTCCGATCAGATAATTCCGCGCGACTACTTCCTCCAGCGTGTACGGGGAAAGCGAGTAGATACCCGGAAGGTCCATGACCGTGACGTCCTTATGTCCCTTGAGCTTTCCCTCCTTCTTTTCCACCGTCACGCCCGGCCAGTTTCCGACGAACTGGTTGGAACCGGTCAGCGCGTTGAACAGCGTCGTCTTGCCGCTGTTCGGATTTCCTGCAAGTGCGATTCTCACTGACATTTCCCTGTCTCCTCCTGTTTTGGATTTGTCATGACTTACTATTATTAGTTGGAACTAATTCATGCGCAAAAAAATTTTCTCACTCGACCGCGATCATTTCGGCATCCGCCTTGCGCAGCGACAGCTCGTATCCCCTGACCGTCACCTCGACCGGATCGCCGAGCGGCGCGACCTTTCGCACAAATATCTCCACGCCCTTCGTGATCCCCATATCCATGATCCTTCTCTTCACCGGACCGTCCCCGGTCAGCCTGGCGACCTTCACGGTCTGCCCGCAGGCCACCTCTCTCAATGTTTTCATAATCTCCTCCATTCTTTTCCGAATACCGGCGCTGATCAGACAATGATCCGATTCGCCATGTCTTTCCCGATCGCCACGCGTGAATCCTTCACATTGACAATCAGATTGCCGCCCGTCTCCGAGACGACGGTCACCGTCCCGCCTGTGACGAAGCCGAGATTCTCGAGAAACTTCCTCGTCTCCTCTCTGCCTCCTACCTTCTTGATCACGTTGGGTTTCCCCGCATTTGCCATAGACAACGGCATAACATCGACCTCCTCCGCAGATTGTCCGCTCTGTATCCGGAAATAATTCGTTTTCCATTGGTTAGTATATTCTAACGTATATTAGTTGTCAAGAACTTTTTTAAGTTATTTCTAACCCAATTTCACACACAACGAAAGGATTTTTGATCGTTTTCAGATTTCTGCTTTTCGATTTCAAAACTTTATGGTATACTCTCTGTAACAGCTTTTTTCTATTGTACTTTTAAACGCGGCCTCTTGGGCAGCCTTTTTCATAGAAAGGCATTTGGAATTGCGAGGTGTGAACTATGGCGAACAGCGAATCTGCAGAAAACTATCTGGAAACGATCCTGATCCTGAGCCAGCGGCTTCCGGTCGTGCGCTCCGTGGACATCGCGACCGAGCTCGGATATAAGAAGTCCAGCGTCAGCATCGCGATGAAAAATCTGCGTGAGAAAGGCCATATCACCGTATCGGATTCCGGCTATATCTACCTCACGGATTCCGGGAGCGCGATCGCTGAGGAGATCTATGAGCGCCACCAGCTTCTCTCCTCCTGGCTCACCGCCCTCGGCGTGGATCCTCAGGTCGCCGTCGAAGACGCCTGCAAGATCGAGCATGTCATCAGCCGCGAGAGCTTCGAAGCGATCAAGAGACATGTGCGCGGATTCTAACCTGATCTCTGAACGGTCCCAATGAGAACCTGTCCGGAATTCGGACGGGTTTTTATAATCGTTTGATTTCTATGGCGGTTCTCTTTTCCTGCTTCTGTGACATAAATTAATAGAAACTCGGCTTTCGTTTTATGGAGATTTATGTCCAATTCAATTTCTGCCGCGCAGGCTCCCGATATCTCCCCCATCCTCTCAGAAGATTATTCTGATATCATCTTCCGCTACCAGACAACGCCGGAATCTTTGCCGGAGGAGCTGGCGTCTTACTCTCCGCAGCTTGTCGACATCCAGTACAGCATCCTGCACGCCCCGCTCTCCGACCATCTCGCGACGGTCGAGGAACTCGGCTATTCCGGCGTCCCCAAACTTTTTTCTCCGATCGACAGCGTCAGTCTGGATGCATCCGGCATTCTCCAGGCCCAGATCCAGCCCTATCTGAATCTGTCCGGCCGGGGCGTACTGCTCGGTTTTCTGGATTCCGGGATCGATTACACGCATCCCGCATTTCGCAATACAGACGGAACAACGCGGATCGCGCGCATCTGGGATCAGACCGATCAGTCCGGGACGCCGCCGGAAGGCCTTTCCTACGGAAGTGAGTATACCGACGCGCTGTTGAACGAAGCATTGTTCTCGGGCGATCCGCCTTCGGTCGTACCCGAGCGGGACGAATCCGGGCACGGAACCTCCGTCGCCGGGATCGCCTGCGGCAGCGCGGACATCAGCGGGGATTTCACCGGTGCGGCGCCGGAGGCGCGAATCGTCTTTGTCCGCCTCAAGCAGGCCAAACAGTATCTGCGCGATTATTTTTTGATACCGGAGGGCACGGTCGCCTATCAGGAAACGGATCTGATGCTCGGCGTACGCTACATGGTCGAGGTTTCCCGCAGTCTTCGCATGCCTCTCGTCATCTGTATCTCTGTCGGAACCAATCAGGGAAGCCACACGGGCGCGACTCCTCTCGAGGATGTTCTGAGTACCGCCCAGTTCAACACGGGTATATACGTTGTCGCCGGCACCGGCAATGAGGCCGGAAAAGGGCATCACTTCCAGGGAAAGCTTTCCCGGGTCGGAGAATCCATGGAGGCGGAGCTCCTTGTCGATCAGGAGACGCGCGGATTCGCCGTGGAATTCTGGGCAGACGCCCCGGAGCTGTACAGTATCGGCTTTACCTCGCCGCTCGGCGAAACAATACAGCCGGTGCAGCCGCGCAGCGGGACAACGCTTGAATTTGATTTTCTGCTGGAATACAGCAGGATTTCTCTGACCTGCACGGTCGTCGAGACACTCAGCGGCGCGCAGCTGTCCCTGATCCGCTTTCTCAACCCCACACCCGGTATCTGGCGGATCCGTGTCGTCAACAAAGCCTTCGCGAACGGAATCTTTCATCTGTGGCTTCCAATTACAAATCTCGCAGATCCCGATATACGCTTCTATGAACCGGATCCCGACGTCACGCTCGTCATCCCGTCCTGCGCCGCCTCCGTGATCTCAGTCAGCGCGTACGACGCCTACAGCAGCAGTCTGTTCATCAACTCGGGGCGCGGTTACACGCGAAATGGCCTGATCAAGCCGGATTTCGCCTCCCCCGGCGTCGGCCTGAGCGCCCCCTCTCTCGGAGGCCGCTACACAACGCTCAGCGGTTCATGCGCTGCCTCCGCGCTTACAGCCGGAGCCGCCGCTCTCCTTGTGGAGGCCGGACTTCGGCAGGAACGTCCGCGCTATTTCACAACACGGGAGATCCTGAGCCTGTTTCTGCGCGGCGCCGGGCGCAGCGCTTCCTACTCCTATCCCAACCCGGAATGGGGCTATGGGACGATGAATGTATACGGAAGCTTTGAGTCCTTTCTTCGCTCCTAGCTTTTTGTAACGCCTGCTTTTTTTCCGCATATGATAGAACGTAAATGAAAACCCGGAGGTACAAAATGAGCGATTTAGCAGCAACAAACTGTGGATGTGAGGGCATCAATTCCTGCTCTCTGATCTGGATCATTCTCCTGCTCAACTGCTTCTGCGGAGGAAACAACGGTACTTCCTTCCTGAACGGCAACGGCGGCGGATGCGGCAACGACAGCTGCCTGATCATTCTCCTGCTTCTGCTCTGCGGCGGCGGATGCGGCGGCAACAACAACAGCTCTTTCTTCAACAACGGAAACGGCTGCGGATGCGGATGCTGATCATCCGAAAAGATTCGGGGCGCGGCATTGATTTTGCCGCGCCCCTTCTTTGGTCCCGCAAGAGTCTTTCCGTCAGCTTCATCGCTTATCTCCCGTTATGTCCGCGCCGGATCCTCCCGCTTCCTTCCTGCCGTTTCTGCTCTTTTTGTTCTCTCTCGTAACGTTCTCCCTGCTGTTCCCTCCGCCTTCGCATGCAGTCCTCATCTATCTCATAAAACGCGTTCCCGTCGATCACGATCCGCGATGCCATTGTAACCGCCCCTTTCTGTAAACAAATGCGGATAGCCGCCGGCCATCCTGTTATAAAATATTCGCACGTCATATTTCTGTTGCCGCTCTCATACACATAAATAAAAAAGGGTGCGGAGACACTTTATTTATGCTGACTGCGTTGGATCAGATCGCGAACCGCAACCATCTTCAGCTCGTCAAAGCCTTTCTCCCCTACGTCCCGCCGGAACGGCAGAGAGCGCTGTCCGTCTGCATCAAAATGATGGAGATGCAGAACATTCTGCGCTTTTACGATTGCGGCGAATGCTGTGTGAACGCCTGCAGCGCACCCGGAGAGAAACCGGAGATGCTCGACATCCTCGCGGATATCCGCAATTACTGCGAACCCGGGGAGCAGCAGATGATCGATCAATGTATGCAGCTTATGACAATGATGGAATTCTGCTCTGTATTCGCGGAAGATGATGAAGTCCCCGTATCCCCGCAAAAAGACCCGGATTTCTGAAATCCGGCCTTTTCGGAAAGGACAAAACCCCAATGAATGATAATTCCTGGATGAACAATCCCGCGCTCGGCGGTATCGACCCGGAAAAACTGCGAATGCTCTCCACGCTGGCCGAACAGGCGCAGGGAAAAAACCAGAGCGAGCTGCTGCCGTTCCTGATGGCCGCCATGTCACAGTCGCAGTCGAACCACATGTCGTTCAGCTCCGCGGAGACCGAAGCTATCATCAACGTGATGAAGATAGGAAAATCGCCCCGGCAGATCCAGAAGATCGACCGACTGTGCGAGATGATCCGAAAATTTCAGAAATGAAATGCTTCGCCTTTTCCCCGTGCGCGCTGCACCTTCACAGAACCATAAAAATACGGGGATTTCCGCGAGCGGAATCCCCGTCCATTTTGTCTTTGCCCAGTCTGCTTATCGCGATTACTTTAACGTAACCTTCGCGCCCTCTGCCTCGAGCTTTGTCTTCAGCTCGTCTGCCTCTGCCTTGGAAGCGCCCTCCTTGATCACCTTCGGAGCGTTGTCTACGACATCCTTTGCCTCCTTCAGGCCAAGGCCGGTCGCCTCACGGACAACCTTGATTACCTTAACCTTGTTCGGGCCAACCTCGGTCAGCTCAACATCGAACTCGTCCTTCTCCTCAGCCGCCTCAGCCGGAGCACCGCCTGCCGCCGCTACTACGACGCCCGCCGCTGCGGATACGCCGAACTCTTCCTCACATGCCTTTACGAGCTCATTCAGCTCAAGAACGGATAACTCTTTGATCGCTTCGATAAACTCAGCTGTCGTCAACTTTGCCATTTTATTTTCCTCCTGATCTTTATTTGTTTTTATTATTTTGTTGTTGTGTCTTCTTTTCCTCGGCGGTCTCTGTCTTCAGCGAACCGCTCAACTGCATATCGCCGTCCTGAACCCGGCCGCCTGTCACTCCGCCTTCTCGGCGATCTGGTTAAGCACACGCGCGAGATTCGAGATCGGGGACTTCATGCTGCCAAGCAGTCTGCCCAGCAGTACTTCTCTCGACGGGATATCCGCCAGAGCTGCCATCGCCTTCTCGTCGTAGTAGCCTCCCTCGACAACGCCTGCCAGAATCTTCAGCGTCGGAACCTTTTTCGTATACTTGGAAAGGATCCTCGCCGGAGCAGTCGCGTCTTCCTTGGAGATCGCGATCGCGTTCGGGCCTTCCAGATGCTTCGTCAGCGGCTCGCAGTCCGTACCCTGGAACGCAAAGTTCATCATCGTGTTCTTGTACACCTTGTAGATGATGCCTGCTTCCCTCAGCTCCTTACGAAGCTCGGTGTCTGCCTCAACCGTGATTCCGCTGTAGTGGATCAGAACAACGGACTGCGCGTCCTTGATGTTCTCTGAAATCTCCTCCACGATCGGTTTCTTCAGTTCAACCTTAGCCATGAAATGGTGCACCTCCTTATAGATTTGTGTACCGCCGGACCAGCTCAGATGAAAAACCCCTCTGTCACGCAGACAGAGGGGCATAAAAATCATACTTGCGATTCATCCTCCTCGGCAGGCGATTTCTCATTATACCTTGCGGCACCTGCTGTCTACGGCAGTCATCTTGTATAAAATAGCATATTTGTATATTGTTGTCAAGCAATACCGCTTATGAGAACTTCAGCGGATTCAGCTTCACGCCCGGACCCATCGTCGGAGCGACGGTGACGCTCTTCAGGAACTGTCCCTTCACTGCCGCCGGTCTCGCCTTGACGATCGCCTCAATCAGCGTCTGGAAATTGTCCGCCAGCTGCTCCTCGGTGAAGGAAGCCTTGCCGATCGGCACATGAATGATATTGGTCTTGTCCAGACGGTACTCGATCTTACCTGCTTTGATGTCGTTGACCGCCTTCGTCACATCCATCGTGACCGTGCCGGCCTTCGGGTTCGGCATCAGGCCCTTCGGTCCGAGCACACGGCCCAGACGTCCGACAACGCCCATCATATCCGGCGTAGCTACGACCACATCAAAATCAAGCCAGCCCTCGTTCTGAATCTTCGGAACGAGCTCCTCAGCTCCGACATAATCCGCGCCTGCAGCCTCTGCCTCGTCCGCCTTCGCGTTCTTCGCGAACACGAGCACGCGAACCTTCTTGCCGGTGCCGTGCGGAAGCACGACCGCGCCACGGATCTGCTGGTCTGCGTGACGTCCGTCACAGCCTGTGCGGATATGAACTTCAATCGTCTCGTCAAACTTTGCCACTGCCGATTTCTTTGCCAGCGCAATGCCTTCATTTACATCGTAGAGCGCTGTGCGGTCGATCGCCTTCGCAGCCTCTGCATATTTCTTTCCTTTTTTCATATTCAATAACCTCCCGGTGGTGTTTGCGGGGATTGCCCTCCCACTTTGTCGTAATTTACTGAAAGTTCACTCTATTCCTCTACCGTGATG
>CANQIW010000084.1 GCA_947624055.1 uncultured Lachnospiraceae bacterium | reverse complement strand
CAGTATTTAAGGGATATCTTCGGATGGTTCGGCGGAACATTTATACACTGTTGGTCTATGTCGGCATTTTTATCGGCGTCTGTGTCATGGTTCAGTCGACAATGGGAAAGGTGCTGCCGGCGGAGGGATTCTCCTCATACCGGATGAAGGTGGCGGTCATCGATCGCGCCGGAAGTACGCTGTCTGAGACGATCCGCGGAATGGTTGAGGAAAAACACAAGCCGGTGGACGTTGCGGACGACCCGCAGGCGATCCAGGATGCGCTGTACTACAGCGACGCGGAATATGTGCTGATCCTGCCGGAGGATATGGAAGAGCGCTTCGGGGACGGCCGACAGGCCGTGGAGCGTGTCACGGTGCCGGATTCCGTGATGGGATTTTATGTCGATATGCAGGTGAACGCAATGCTGAATCAGATTCGTGCCGGCATGGCAGGGGGACTCTCCAAGGAGGAGGCCTGCCGGGAGGCAAAAAGGCTCGCGGCGCTTCCGGGGAATGTGACTCTGCATGACCGGAACGGGAACGCGGGTCAGCTGCCGGCATACAATTTCTTTTTCCGGTACATGCCATATGGGCTGCTCGGTTCGGTGATCTGGACGATCAGTTTGATCCTGATGGAGTTCAGGCGAAAAGAGATCCGGCACAGGATGCTGAGCTCCGCAGTGTCGCTTGGCACGCAGAACCTGGCGGCGGTGGCTTCCTTTCTGTCGTTGGGCGTTGCCGTCTGGCTGATATGCGTGCTGTTCGGCGTTTTCCTGTATGGAGGAGCCCTGCTGGCGGATCGGAATTTCGGCTGGTATCTGCTGAACAGCTTTGTGTTCCTGCTTGTCGCGCTCTCGCTCGGCTATCTGTGCGGGATCCTCGCGAATGGGCCGGCGGCGCTGAACGGGTTCACCAATGTCGTCTCGCTCGGCCTGAGCTTCCTGGGCGGAATCTTCGTGCCGGTCGAGATGCTCGGAAAGATAGAGACGGTCTCGCAGTTCCTGCCGACCTACTGGTACTCGCGGATCAACGATATGCTGGGCAGCTACCGGACGGTTGCGGGAGGGCAGCTGCGGCTTGCCGCGCAGGGAATCGGGATCCAGCTGGCGTTCGCGGCCGCGTGCCTTGCCGTGACGCTGGCGATCCGCAGAACACAGATGCGGGAGAGCTAACTGCATTCATAATCCAGATGTATTGTACGGCGCGTATCTTCCAGATAATAAGTAAAAATAAAAAGAGATATAGTATTTGCAGAAAGAAATGAAAAAGGCTGCTAAAAGTTGAATTGGCATTCTCTTCTGGAATTTTTCATCATACTGTGCTACAATCCTAAAAAAAGAACTGTAAGGGCTGGAGGGCACAGAATGGAGAAGCAGGACAGGCAGGAAAAATATGTCGCTTATGTGGGAACCTACACGCACGGGAGCAGTATCGGGATCCATGTCTACGATATTGATATAGAAGCGGGACACATGACGGAGCGCGAGGTCGTTCCGGTGAACAACGCGTCCCATATGACGAAATCCTATAATGGAAAATATCTGTATTCGATCGCGGATGAGGGCGTCGAGGTGCTGAAGATCCTGCCGGGCGGCAGTCTGGAGCCGATCAACAAGGTCGGCATCGACGGAATGCGCGGCTGCTATCTTTCGACGGATAAGAACGGCCGCTTCCTCTATGTGGGCGGCTATCATGACGGCAAGGTGACGGTCGTGCACACGCACAGGGACGGGCGGCTCGGATCTGTGATGGACGGGATCTTCCACAAGGGGATCGGCAGCGTGGCGGAGCGCAATTTCCGCCCGCATGTGAGCTGTGTGATCCCGACGCCGGATGACAAGTACCTCTGCGCCGTGGACAATGGCATTGATCAGGTGAAGCTGTATCAGGTGGACGAGCTCACCGGGAAGCTGAATCTCTATGACATCCTTCGCTGCAAGCTGGATTCCGGTCCGCGGCTTTTGACTTTCAGTCTGGATGGAAGGTTTGCCTACTTAAACGCCGAACTGACAAACGAGATCACGGTCTACCGCTATGACGGCTCCGGGAAGTCGCCGGATTTTGAGAAGATTCAGGAGATTTCCGTGCTGCGCGATCCGGAGAGCATGGGCAGCGCGTGCTGCGGCATGAAGCTCTCGCCGAGCGGGAAGTACCTGTATGCCTCTACCGCCGGAGAGAACACCGTGGCGGTGTTCCGGGTCGATCCGGAGAGCGGCATGCTCACGCGGCTGTGCGTGCTTCCGATCAGCGGCGACTACCCCAAGGACGTCGATGTGCTTCCCGGGGAGCGCACGCTGGTGGTGCTGAACCATGAGACGAATGAGATACGCTTTTTTACGATTGATTATGACAGAGGGCTGCTTGTCATGAAGGGCAGGCCGCTTCCGATTGAGACGCCGAACTGTATCCTGATCTCGAGGTGCGACTGAGGCGGCCCTGACCTGTTTCAAAGGGATGCAGCAGACGAGGAACAGGGAAAAGCGGCGGAATGGAGAATCATATGGCAGGTTCAACTTTTGGAACGATATTTAAAATCACAACGTGGGGGGAATCCCATGGGAAAGGGATCGGAGCCGTAGTGGACGGCTGTCCGGCGGGTCTAGCCCTCTGCGAGGCGGATATCCAGGAATACCTTGATCGCCGCAGACCCGGACAGAACCGCTATACGACGGCGCGGGCGGAATCAGATGCGGTCGAGATCCTCTCGGGAGTGTTCGAGGGGAAGACGACGGGCACACCGATCTCTCTGCTGGTACGCAATGAGGATCAGCGTTCCCGGGATTACGGCAATCTCGCTGAGCTCTATCGCCCGGGACACGCCGATCATCCCTACGATGTGAAGTACGGCTTCCGTGATTACCGCGGCGGGGGACGCTCCTCAGGCCGTGAGACGATCGGTCGCGTGGCGGCGGGCGCGGTCGCGATGCGGCTTCTGCATGAGCTCGGGATCACCGTGCGCGCGTATGTGAGCGCGATCGGACCGGTGAGTATTGACCGTTCCCGGCTGAATTTTTCCTATATCGAAAAGAGCCCAGTGGGTATGCCGGACGAGGAGGCGAGTGCGAGGGCGGTCACGTACCTCGAGGAATGTATGCGCGCGCAGGATTCCTGCGGAGGGGCGGTCGAGTGCATTGCGGAGCATGTGCCGGCCGGACTCGGCGAGCCGGTTTTTGAGAAGCTGGACGCGAATCTGGCGAAGGCGGTCATGTCGATCGGGGCTGTCAAGGCCGTGGAGATCGGCGACGGCACGCTTGTTTCCGGGTACAGAGGATCGGAGAACAACGACTGCTACACAGCCGGTGAGGACGGCGTCCCATACAAGCGCACAAATCACAGCGGCGGTATCCTGGGCGGCATAAGCGACGGCAGCCCGATCCTTGTGCGCGCTTCCTTCAAGCCGACCCCGTCGATCGCGCAGCCGCAGAGTATGCTCGGGCGGGATGGGAAATGCCATGAGGAGACGATCAGGGGCCGCCATGACCCGATCGTTGTCGCGCGTGCTGCGGTCGTCGTCGAGGCGATGACGGCTGTTACGCTTGCGGATCACCTTCTGCTCGCAGCGTCCTCCCGTGTGGAGAATCTGAAGCGCCTTTACGGACCTGCGCAGTGACGCAGGCTTTTTCAGCGTCGCCCTCAGCGATGAAGGATGTGTTCGACTTTTGCGTGAAACGGCATATATTATAGCAGACTTTTTCCAAGGGAGCATGTTATGGAAAACTTCTGTAAATGCATCGGTCTCGTACACACGATCAAGAAGGGAGACACGCTGTATCTTCTCGGGAAAAAATACCATGTCAGGGTATCCGCGCTTATCTTCGCGAATCCCTATGTCGATATCTACAATCTTCAGCCGGGCGATCAGCTCTGCATTCCGGGGCAGAGTCCGGTTTCTTAAAAAATTCTAAAGAAGCGAAAAACGAAACACCGCTCGATTGACAAATTGCCCACGCAAAACTATAATGTTCAAAGATCATTGCGATGCGTACAGCTCCTGCCGGAGAGGCTTCGGCGGGACAGCCGGCGCGGAGCTTTGGAAGACCTGATCGAATCAGAGAAGAGGACAGAATATGGGATTTTTAGATAAAATGGAGCGGAAATATGGGAAATACGCGATCCGCAACCTGCCGGCCATCATCATCGGTATGTATATCGCAGGCTACGCGATCGCGCTTTTGATGCCGGAGGTGCAGGGCTTTCTGACCCTGCATCCGGGGCTGATCATGCGCGGACAGGTCTGGCGCCTTGTGACGTGGCTGCTGATCCCGCCGGGAGGACTGGACATCTTCACGATCATCATGCTGTATTTCTATTTTTCGCTCGGACGGTCTTTGGAGTACACCTGGGGCGCGTTTAAGTTCAATGTATATATTATTTCCGGTATCCTTTTTACGATCATCGGAGCGTTTCTGCTCTATTATGTCGGCGGACGGTACGGTTATTTCAGCACTTACTACATCAATATGTCCATTTTCCTCGCGTTCGCGCTGACCTATCCGGAGATGGAGGTGCTTCTTTACTTCCTGATCCCGATCAAGATGAAATGGATGGGACTGGTCTACGGGTTTTTTATCGTCCTCTCGCTGGTACAGGGCGGATGGGCCGACCGCGTGTCGATCGTGATGTCGCTGCTGAACTTCCTGATCTTCTTCCTGATGTCGCGAAATGTCCGGCGCTATTCTCCGAAGGAGGTGCACCGGAGGAACGAGTTCAAGCGCAATGTGCAGAAGGTGCAGCCAAAGGGCGGGACGCGCCACAAATGCGCCGTCTGCGGCAGGACAGAGGAGGACGGGGCGCATCTCGAATTCAGATATTGCTCCAAGTGCGATGGGAATTATGAGTACTGTCAGGATCATCTTTTCACACATCAGCATATAAAGAGATCATGAACACCGCACAAAATCGTGCGTTGAGAGATCGGCGGTAACGGCAACAGACGGTTTTCGGACGGACAGAGGAATAGCATGGCTGCGCAGGAAGAAAAAAACACACAGGAAACACAGGAAAAAAAGAAGAAATTCAGTAAAATGAGGGCTGCGGGAGCGATCATAGTGACCGTGGCCGCATTGCTTGTGGCGGGGCTCGCAATAAAAGGAGAAGGGATGGATATCGCGTTTTTTGCGACGATGCTCCTCTCGGTGGCCGCGATGGATCTGATCATTCTTTTTCATATCAGATTCGGGCGCGTGATATCGGCAATTCTCTGTGTCCTGCTTCCTGCGGCGGCATTTTTTGCTTTGGAGAATTACACGCATGTCATTTCGGATCTGGAGACGCCGATCATTATTCTGAATCTGCTGTTCTTTTATTTCCTCTATGGGTTTCTTGCGTTTCTGTGCGGGAGCGTGCGGGTCGGCTATATTCTGGCGACGCTTGTACCGATGCTTTTCGGGCTTGCGAACTACTTTGTCGTGAGTTTCCGGGGCTCGCCGATCGTTCCGTGGGATCTGCTGTCGATCGGGACGGCGGCTTCGGTGGCGAACAATTACAGTTTTTCCCTGCAGTGGAAACAGGCGCTCGCGCTGCTGCTGTTTTTGTGGATCCTGGTATTTGCCAGTGGGATAAGCTTCAGCGTGCGCAGGAGAATTCCGCGCATTTCCGGCGCGCTGGCCTTCGCCCTTTGCCTCTTTGTCTATCTGGCCGGGATTCAGAAGAGTCAGGTGCAGAGCTTTTTCGGCATGGACACGATTCTCTTTACCCCGAATGTGCTGTACCGCAACAATGGTATCGCGGCGGCATTTCTCGGAAATCTCCGCTTTTTGAACATTGAGGAGCCGGACGGGTACTCGAAGGCACGGGTGGAGGAGATTGAGGCGGAGTATACGGTACAGAGTGATGAGGAGCCGGACGATTCCGCGGCAGCTGAGAGCGGAACGCCAGAGGAGATGCTGGGAGAGACAGAAGGGACTGCGTCTCAGACGCTGAAGGAAGACGTCGATCTGACAGAGTACCCGAACGTGGTCGTAATCATGGACGAGGCGTTTTCGGATCTGTCCGTCTGGGGCGATTTCGAGACGAGCGAGGAAGTCATGCCGTTTTTCAAAATGATGCAGGATGAGGCGATTGGCGGCGAGGTGTACGTATCAGTCAAGGGAGGCAATACGGCGAACACGGAGTTTGAGCTTCTGACCGGCGATTCCATGGCGTTTCTGCCGATGGGCAGCATTCCGTACCAGCAGTATATCAACGAGAAGACCCCGTCGCTGGCGAGTCAGCTGAAATCCCTGGGGTACGGCGCGACGGCGATTCACCCGTACAATGCCTCCGGCTGGGACCGGAACATCGTGTACGATCTGTTCGGTTTCGATGAATTCCTGAGTCTGAAGGATTTTGTAAGCCCGCACAAGATGCGCGGCTATGTCAGCGACAGGGCGGCGTTTGACAAGATTATCGAGGTGTATGAGAACAAAGCTGCAGACGAGCGGAAATTCATTTTTCTGGTGACAATGCAGAATCATGGCGGTTACAGCAAGCCGTCGCCTGATTTCACTTCCTATGTGAAGCTGACCGGGGTGGAGCAGAAGACGACGAGCATGCTCGCCACGGAAAAATATCTGACGCTGATGAATGAGACGGACCGGGCGCTGCAGAATCTGATCCTCTATTTTCAGGAGCAGGAGGAACCGACAATCGTGCTGATGTTCGGAGACCATCAGCCGTCCGACTATATTACGAACGTGATCCAGCGCATCTGCAACGTCAAGGTCGAGGAGACGCTGGACTACGCGCAGCAGGGATATCGGGTGCCGTTTCTGATCTGGAGCAATTACGGCCTGGAGCATCGGTACTATGACGGGATCAGCGTCAACTATCTCGGGGGGATCCTGACGGAGGCGGCCGGGCTGCCGCTCTCGGGATATCAGGAATTTCTGGCCGGTTTGAGGGAGAACTTCCCGGTCGTGAACGGAAACGTATACCGTGACAGCGAAGGAAACTTCTACAGCTACGGGGAGGACGAAGAGAAGGAGAGCGGGCTTTCGGATTATAAGATCCTGCAGTACAACCATCTGGTCGACGGGAAGCACAGGGACGATTCATTCTTCGGGACGCCGTGAGCGTGCCAGGTGGCTGTGCATGGAGAGCGGGCTTTGACAGATTAACGTATTGACAAGACAGAGCGCGCTGTGTTAGGATTTCCGCGAAAGCAATGAACTTATGAATCGGAAATTAAGAATGGAGAGCGATAGGCATGAAAGAGACGTTCGTCACAAAGGAAAAACTTGAGGAGATCGCGGCGCAGTATCCGACGCCGTTCCATCTCTACGATGAGAAGGGCATCCGGGAGAATGTGAAGGAGCTTTACGAGGCATTTTCCTGGAACAAAGGCTACAAGGAATATTTTGCGGTGAAGGCGACGCCGAATCCGTTTCTGATCAAAATCCTGCACGAGTACGGCTGCGGCTGCGACTGTTCCTCGATGACGGAGCTGATGCTCTCGGAGGCGATCGGGATCAAAGGGCGTGACGTTATGTTCTCCTCGAACGACACGCCGGTTGAGGAGTTCAAGAAGGCGGCGGAGCTCGGCGGCATCATCAATCTGGACGACATCACGCACATCGAGAAGGTGGAGCAGGCGCTCGGAGGCCTGCCAAAGACGATGTCCTGCCGCTATAATCCGGGCGGACTGTTCAAGATCAGCAACGATATCATGGACAACCCGGGCGACGCGAAGTACGGCATGACGACGGAGCAGATCGAGGAAGCGTTTCGCATCATGAAGAGTAAGGGCGTCGAAGAGTTTGGCATCCACGCGTTTCTCGCCAGCAATACGGTCACGAACGATTATTATCCGCTGCTCGCGAAGGTGCTGTTCGAGCTCGCGGTGAAGCTGAAGGAGAAGACCGGGGCGAAGATCACATTCATCAATCTCTCCGGCGGCATCGGGATCCCGTATCGGCCGGATCAGGAGAAGAACGACATCCACAGGATCGGCAAGGGCGTGCGCAAGGTTTATGAGGAGGTGCTCGTGCCTGCGGGCATGGGCGACGTCGCTCTCTGCACGGAGCTCGGCCGCTATATGCTCGGGCCGTACGGCTGCCTTGTGACGCGCGCGATCAATGAGAAGCACACGCACAAGGAGTATATCGGTGTGGACGCCTGTGCGGTCAACCTGATGCGCCCGGCGATGTATGGGGCGTATCACCATATCACCGTGATGGGGAAGGAGAACGAGCCCTGTGATCACATGTACGATGTGACCGGTTCTCTGTGCGAGAATAATGACAAGTTCGCGATCGACCGCATGCTTCCGAAGATCGACATGGGCGATCTGCTGGTCATTCACGACACGGGCGCGCACGGATTTTCGATGGGCTACAATTACAATGGCAAGCTGCGCTCGGCCGAGATCCTTCTCCATGAGGACGGAAGCGCGCAGCTGATCCGCAGGGCGGAGACACCGCGGGATTACTTCGCGACCTTCGACTTCTGTGACGTGCTGAAGGATATGAAGTATTAGAAAAGTTCCGTCCTGCGACACAGGGAAAGACCGACGCGGCGGAGCGCGGGAAAGCGTGTGTGCCGCAAAATTTCCTTGCAATTATGAGGGATTTGTGATAATGTATGTTTCGTGCGAATGCACCGCGTCAGCCGCTGTGGCGGAATTGGCAGACGCACTTGACTCAAAATCAAGCGGGTAACACC
>CANQIW010000083.1 GCA_947624055.1 uncultured Lachnospiraceae bacterium | reverse complement strand
CCAGCCAGAGAACAAGGAGAAACAGGGAGCGTGCCCTTTCCATGAACCTGGGCTATGTCCTCTTCCTGACAGCCGCGGCGGTGGTCACTGTGTTCATGTGCGTGAATTTCCTTCAGCTTCAGGCGAAGGAGACCAGACTTCAGAAGGAAGTGACCTCTCTTGAGACGCAGCTTGACGCCGCGATCCTCGAGAACGATTCGGATTACAACCGTATTATGTCAGGCGTGGACATGGAGCAGATCAAGAATGTAGCCATGAATGAGCTTGGCATGGTGTACGCGAAGAAATCACAGATCGTCACATATGAGGTCGAAAACAACGATTATGTGAGGCAGTACGCCGAGGTACCCCAGGGTTAAGGTCAGGTGAAACAGTTGGCAAAGATCAGCCAGATAAAAAGAAAACGAAGATTTACAAGAAAAATGCAAATAAAGCTTCTGGCTATATTTGCATTCATTTTATTGTCTTTGATCATTATCCTGCTGCGCATCGTCTTCATCAATATAAAGAGCGGAGATCGCTACGCGAAGCAGGTGCTTTCCCAGGAAAACTACGACAGCCAGGTTCTGTACAGCAGAAGGGGCGAGATCACGGACCGCAACGGCAGGACGCTCGCCTACAGTGAGAAGGTGTACAATCTCGTGCTGGACTGCCGGGCGATCAACGAGAGTGAGGATTATATTGAACCGACGATCCGGGCGCTTGTAACCGTGTTCGGGCTTGACGGCGACGAGCTGCGCGAGCGCATCACTGCGGAGAAGACGAGGGACAGCCAGTATCAGGTCGTGCAGGAGCTGGTGACGGAGGATCAGAAAGACGAGTTTTCCGCCTACCTCCTGTCGTACGATGACGACAGCCTGTCTAAGGAAGCGCGCAGGGAGAAATTCAATGAGCTTCAGAACGTCAAAGGCGTCTGGTTTGAGGAAGAGTTTATCCGCAGATATCCGCTGGACAGCCTCGCGAGCAACGTTGTAGGCTTTTCCAACGCGATCGGCGACGGCATCGTAGGGCTGGAGTCTTACTACGATTCACAGCTCAAGGGGACGAACGGCCGCGTCTTCGGCTATCTCAATGAAAATCAGGAATATCAGAAAAAGACGATCCCGCCGGAGAACGGATGTACGCTGCAGACGACGCTTGACATCAATCTCCAGCAGATCGTGGAGAAATATATCGCGGAATTCGACGAGACCTACGGGGACGATCACGATGACGGCACGGCAAAGCACGGGGCGAAGAACATCGGCGTCGTCATCATGGATCCGAACAGCGGGAGCATTCTCGCGATGGGGACGAACTCCGGTTTCAACCTGAATGACCCGATGAATCTGAACGACTGGTACACGGAGTCAGAGATCAAATCCATGACGGAAGAGGAGTATGTGGATGCGCTGAACGCAATGTGGAGCAATTTCTGCGTCTCGGACGGCATCGAGCCGGGCTCCACATTCAAGCCGATCACTGTGTCCTCCGCACTCGAATGCGGGGCGGTGACGACGAACGATCATTTCTACTGCGACGGCGGCGAGTTCATTACCGATACGGAGATCCACTGTGACGCGTATCCGAACGCGCACGGGGACCAGACGCTGGGCGACGTTCTGAAGAATTCCTGCAACGACGGTCTGATGCAGATCGGCATGAAACTGACGGTCCCCCGGTTTATCCAGTACCAGTCCCTGTTCAATTTCGGAAAGCCGACCGGGATCGATCTGCCGAATGAGTCCGCCGGCTCGGTGTACACGCGCGACACGATGAACGAGGTCGAGCTGGCGACTTGTACGTTCGGGCAGGGTCTCACCTGCACGATGATCCAGGAGGTCTCCGCGTTCTCCGCGGTCATTAACGGCGGCTATTACTATCAGCCGCATGTGGTGGACAAGATCCTGGATGAAGACGGAAAAGTCGTCAAGAGCTCGGGAAGCCTGCTCCTGAAGCAGACGATCTCGAACGATGTATCGGATACCATGCGCGGCTTTCTGGAAGTCGCGGTGCAGGAAGGTACCGGGCGGCACGCGCAGGTGCCGGGTTACCGCATCGGCGGCAAGACCGGTACCGCGGAGAAGATCGACCCGGAGACCGGGATGCGCGCGAAGGGTAAATATCTGGTTTCCTTCATCGGCGCGGCTCCGATCAACGATCCGGAGGTTGTGATCTACGTTATCGTCGACGAGCCGAACGTGCCTGATCAGGCGAACAGCACGTTCGCGCAGGAAGTTTACCGTAAGATCGCGATGGAAGCTCTGCCTTATCTGGGCATTTATCCGACCGAGGAGGTGACGGACGATCTGCTCGCAACGCTCGGCCTGAGCCGGGAGGACGTGGGGGACGACATAGTACAGATCTTTGACGCGATCGACTCGTATGGCACATATCACAGGGACGCGAGGGTCGAGAACGGGAAGGTCGTTGACGCCGAGGGCAATGAGATCGCCGGCGCGTACATCGCGGAGGACGGCACCGTGTACGACGCGGTGATGAATCCTGTGTCCTTTGTGAATGTCGCCGCCCAGGAGGTCATCGACCCGAAGGCGGACAATCCGGGGCTTGCCCTGCCGCCGTCTGAGAATACGGACGAGGCTTCCCGGACGACTGTCTGGGACGGCACGGCGACCGACGAAGAAGAGGCGGGGGCAGAGGAAGGGGAGTAGCGACAGAGTTTATTCGGGCATAGCCTTGCGGAAACGGTAATATACTGTATTAAAACATTTGCGAGGCTGTCCCATGCAGAAAACGAGACCGTTCCACAGGCGGAAAATTGTGGTGATCTTCCTGGGATGTGCGCTGGCGCTTGTCCTGCTGGGAATCCGGCTGGCGCATCTTATGATCGCGGAATCCGAGCACTATGCGACGCTGGCGGAGGATCTGCATGAGCGGGAGCGCTCGATCAAGGCCGCGCGCGGCAGGATTCTGGATCGGGGAGGGAATGTTCTCGCGGACAACCGTACGGTTTGTACGGTATCTGTGATCCACAGCCAGATTGAGGATCCCGAGCGGGTGATCGAGACGCTTTCGAGAGAGCTGGAGCTTCCGGAGGAGACCGTTCGAAAGCGTGTGGAGAAGGTCAGTTCGATCGAACGTGTGCGCCAGAATGTTGACAAGGAGACCGGCGACCGGATCCGCAACTGCAATCTTGCGGGGGTGAAGGTGGATGAGGATTACCGACGTTACTATCCGTTCGGGAGCATGGCGTCCAAGGTGCTCGGCTTTACAGGCGGCGACAATCAGGGGATCATCGGGCTGGAGGTCGAATATGAGGAGGAGCTCTCCGGGACTCCCGGAAAGATCCTGACGCTGACCGACGCGAGAGGCGTGGAGCTCGCCGATACCGGCGAGAGCCGCGAGGAGCCCGTGCCGGGCAACGACCTCGTGATCAGCCTTGACTATAATATACAGAAGTACGCGGAACAGGCCGCATATCAGGTGATGGAACAGAAGCAGGCGGACAGCGTCTCAATTCTGATCATGAACCCGAAAAACGGTGAGATTTACGCGATGACGAACGTGCCGGAGTTCGATCTGAACGATCCCTATACACTGCTTCCGCAGTATATGCCGGAGGGAACGGCGCAGTCAGCTGCCGGGAGCACGCTCAGGGGCGAGGCGCTGCAGGACGCGCTGAACCGGATGTGGCGCAACGGCTGCATCAACGACACCTATGAGCCGGGTTCGACGTTTAAGATCATCACGGCCTCCGCAGGGCTGGAAGCAGGGGTCGTCACGCCGCAGGACAGCTTCTCCTGCCCGGGCTACAGGATGGTGGAGGATCGCAGGATACGCTGCCACAAGGTGGGCGGGCACGGGACTGAGACCTTCGCGCAGGGCATTCAGAACTCCTGCAATCCGGTGTTTATCGAGGTGGGCCTGAGGCTCGGGATTGACCGGTATTTCGCGTATTTTGACCAGTTCGGGCTGAATGAGAAGACCGGCATCGATCTGCCGGGCGAGGCAGCCACGATCATGCACAAAAAGGAGAATGTCGGGCAGGTGGAGCTGGCGACGATCTCCTTCGGACAGTCCTTTCAGATCACGCCGGTGCAGCTTGCTGCGACGGTCAGCTCTATTGTCAACGGAGGAACGCGCGTCACGCCGCATTTTGGCGTGAGTGTGCGCGCAAACGACGGGGCTCTGCTTAAGCTGTATCAGTATGACGACGGCAGGCGGATCCTGTCGGAGGAGACTTCGGAGCAGATGCGTGGCCTGCTGGAGCAGGTGGTGGACGGCGGTTCCGGGAAAAACGCGTATATCGAGGGCTACCGCATCGGCGGCAAGACGGCTACGTCGGAGACGCTGCCGAGAAGCGCGAACAAATACATATCCTCCTTCATAGGCTTTGCGCCTGCGGACGATCCGCAGGTGCTGGGCCTGTGCATTATCAACAACCCGCAGGGAGTATACTACGGGGGAACGATCGCGGCGCCGGTGATCCGGGGGATGTTTGAGAATATCCTGCCGTATCTCGGAATCAGGAAAGAGGGCGATCAGCCGTAGACGGACGCCGCCTGGTATTGTATAATTGTGATGTATACGCAAAAAGTAAAAGAACTGGACGGACCATAGAAACGAAAGACAGAAAAGACGAGGTGTGTGATGATATTAAACCAGGATGTTTTGATCCCATTGTTTGTCGCGTTCGCGGTCAGCGTCGCGCTGAGCCCGTTTGTGATCCCGTTCCTCCAGAAGCTGAAGGTCGGACAGACGGAGCGTGAGGAAGGGGTAAAGTCCCACCTGAAGAAGGCCGGGACGCCGACGATGGGCGGCCTGATCATACTGATCAGCGTGGCGGTGACCTCGCTCTTCTACATCGGGCGTTTTCCGCGCATAGTCCCGGTGCTGTTCCTGGTGATCGGCTTCGGCATCATCGGTTTTCTGGACGACTACCTGAAGGTAGTGCTGCACAGATCCGACGGACTGTATCCGAAGCAGAAGATGCTGGGACAGATCATTGTGACGACGGTTTTTGTCGTATACGTCTGGTTCATGGACGCGTCCTGCCTGGATCTTCTGATCCCGTTTTCCGGGGGAAAGGTGATCTCGGGACAGGCGATGCGTGTCGTCGCGGTTCCGCTGGCCTATTTTGCCGTGATCGGCACGGTCAACGGCGTAAACTTCACGGACGGGCTTGACGGCCTGGCGACCGGCGTCACGACGATGGTCGCTGTGTTCTATACCGTGGCGTCTCTGCTGCTTCGGGGCGGGATTGAGCCGCTGACGGCGGCTGTGACGGGCGCGCTGCTCGGTTTTCTGCTGTTCAATGTCTACCCGGCGAAGGTGTTCATGGGGGATACGGGTTCCCTGGCGCTCGGCGGTTTCGTGGCGGGTTCCGCCTATATGATGAAGATGCCGATTTTTATCATGATCGTGGGTCTGATCTACCTCGTGGAGGTGCTCTCGGTCATCATACAGGTGACTTACTTCAGAAAGACCGGCGGCAAGCGGATCTTCAAGATGGCGCCGATCCACCACCATTTTGAGCTGTGCGGCTGGTCCGAGACGCGCGTTGTGACGGTGTTTACCGTGATCACGGCCTTTCTGTGCCTGATCGGGCTTGTGGGGATTGGTTAGACAAAAAGGAAATATAACGGATGAGCCGGCGGAAACAGCTATGCCGGTGTGGGAGGAAGAATGGATCTCAATGGAAAAAAAGTGCTGGTCTTCGGGGCCGGAATCAGCGGGCTCGGCGCGGTGAAGCTGCTCGCTGAGAAGAATGCGGATATCGTTTTATATGACGGCGACATAAAGCTCGACGAGGCGGAGCTCTGCGCGAAGCTCGCCGAAGCCGGGGTACAGATAGCCGGGACGGGAGAGCAGGCTTCCGGAGAGGACGTGCGGATACCGGAAGAGCGTTTTCAGATCGTGCTCGGGAAGGTGCCGGAGGAACTGTTTGCGCAGCTTACGCTGGTGATATTGAGTCCGGGCGTACCGACGGATCTGCCGCTCGTGGAGAAATTCCGCACGGCCGGGATCCGCATCTGGGGCGAGGTTGAGCTTGCCTGGGAGTGCGGACAAGGCGATGTGCTGGCGGTCACAGGCACGAACGGCAAGACGACGACGACCAGCCTGCTGGGCGAGATCATGCGCGCGTACAAAGACGAGGTCTACGTGGTCGGCAACATCGGTACCTCCTACACAGGCGTCGTGTCGCGGATGACTGAGCGGGCCGTCACCGTGGCGGAGATCAGCAGCTTCCAGCTCGAGACGATCGATACGTTCGCGCCGAAGGTCAGCGCGATCCTGAACATCACGCCGGATCATCTGAACCGGCATCATACGATGGAAGAGTACATACGCGTCAAGGAACTGATCACGAAGAATCAGAACCCGGATGACGTCTGCGTGCTCAACTACGAGGACGACATCCTTCGCGAATTCGGAAAAAGCCTGAAGACGGAAGTTATATACTTCAGCAGCCTGCATAAACTGGAAGAAGGAATTTATCTCGAGAATGAGGATATCATATATGACAGGGCAGGACAGAGGATCCGCCTGTGCTCCGTGCGGGAGCTGAATCTGGTGGGGCGGCACAACCACGAGAACGTGATGGCCGCTGCTGCGATGGCTCTGGCTTACGGAGTACCCGCCGATATCGTCCGCAGGGTGATCTGTGCGTTCAAGGCGGTCGAGCACCGCATTGAGTTTGTGAGAGAGCACCGCGGCGTTGTCTACTATAATGATTCCAAGGGGACGAACCCCGACGCGGCGATCAAGGGCATTCAGGCGATGGACCGTCCGACGCTGCTGATCGGAGGGGGTTACGACAAGAATTCTTCCTATGAGGAGTGGATCAACGCGTTCGACGGCAAGGTAAAATATCTGATACTGATAGGACAGACGAGAGAGAAGATCGCGCAGGCGGCCAGGGAATGCGGCTTTGAGGATATTATCCTCGCGGATTCGCTGGAGGAGGCCGTACAGATCTGCGCGGACCGGGCGGAAAGCGGAGACGCCGTTTTGCTGTCGCCGGCCTGCGCGAGCTGGGGTATGTTCCCGAACTACGAGGTGCGGGGAAGGCGCTTTAAGGAACTGGTAAACCAACTGGCATAGGAAGTGGACGCATGCGCACAAAACAGGGGAAACCGGACGGTTTTCTGCTTGCGGCTGTCCTGTTCCTCACGGTGTTCGGCATGGTCGTGCTCTACAGCATGAGCGCGTACAACGGCCGGGTGCGTTTCGGGGACTCCGCATACTACTTTAAGAAACAGCTCTTTGCGCTGGCGCTCGGGCTCGCGGCGATGTACGGGGTGTCCTGCATGGATTATCACGTGCTGCAGAAGCTGTCGGTACCGGCCTATCTGTTGTCGCTCGTATTGTCCGGGGCGGTGCTGCTGTTCGGCGACGCTTACAACGGCTCCAGGCGCTGGCTGTCGATAGGGCCGCTGTCGTTTCAGCCGGCGGAGTACGCGAAGCCGGCGGTGATCCTGCTTCTCGCAGGCTTTGTCAGCCGCGTGGACCGCAAAAAGAGCGGCCGTATGATCGCGGCCGTCATGCTCATGGTCCTGCCGATCGTGGGACTGGTCGGCACGAACAATCTGAGTACGGCCGTCATCATTCTCGGGATCGCGGTGCTGATGATCTTTATCTCCAACCCAAGGTATCTGCCGTTTCTGTGGATTGTCCTGGCAGGGAGCGGATTCCTTGGGATATTCCTGAGCCTTGAGGCCTATCGTCTGGAGCGTCTGGCGATCTGGAGGAATCCGGAGCTCTACGAGAAGGGCTTCCAGACGGTACAGGGACTGTACGCGATCGGCTCCGGCGGCCTGTTCGGGCGGGGCTTAGGCAACAGCCTGCAGAAGCTCGGTTTTGTGCCGGAAGCCCAGAACGATATGATATTTTCGGTCATCTGTGAGGAGCTGGGACTCTTCGGGGCGCTCCTTCTGATGTTGTTGTTTCTCCTGCTGATCTGGCGGTTCATGGTGATCGCGACGCACGCGCCGGATCTGTTCGGCTCGCTGATCGCGGCCGGGATCATGGGGCACATCGCGATCCAGGTGATCCTGAACGTCGCGGTGGTCACGAACACGATCCCGAACACAGGGATCACGCTGCCGTTCGTCAGCTACGGAGGCACCTCGGTGCTCTTTCTGCTCTCGGAGATGGGGCTTGCCCTGTCGGTGAGCCGTTACAGCAGGACGTGACGGCAGACTGCACGCAAGCCGTGTGGGGACGGCAGACATTCCGCGGCGCAAACGCAGGGTATTCCGCCTGCAAGTCACGGAAAGGCATCCTCCGGCATATACTGGGGTATATGGTGTCCGGCGGGGCGCGCAGGCGCTTCCGGCGGAATGGAAAGCCGGGGGATGGACTTGGGCAGTCTTGAGATTACTGGAGGCGTGCCTCTGCACGGCGAGATTCACATACAGGGTTCCAAAAACGCGGTGCTTCCGATACTGGCGGCCTGCATACCGGGAGAGGGAAGCTGTATCATAGAGAATTGTCCGCGGATCAGGGATGTGGCGGACACGCTGGAGATCATGCGGCATCTGGGCTGCCGGGTACAGTTTGCGGACGGTACGGTCCGGGTTGACGCGTCCGGGGTCGATACCTGCGAGATCGGCGGCGGGGAGGCCGGGAGGATCCGCTCCTCCATCCTGTTTCTGGGGGCGCTTCTTGGCAGGAAGAGGAAGG
>CANQIW010000082.1 GCA_947624055.1 uncultured Lachnospiraceae bacterium | reverse complement strand
CTCTTCTTTTCCGCGCCGATCCCGACCTTGACAAACGCGCGCTGAATATCCGCCTGCCGGATATAACCGCGCTGATCCTTCGCGGCAAAGATCGCCGCCTCATTCATCAGGTTCTCCAGATCGGCTCCCGTGAAGCCTGCCGTCGTGCGCGCCACCTCCGAGAGGTCCACGTCGTCCGCCAGCGGCTTGCCCTTGGAGTGCACCTGCAGGATCTCCTCCCTGCCTTTGATATCCGGACGCCCCACGGCTACCTGCCGGTCAAAACGCCCCGGGCGCAGAATCGCCGGATCAAGGATATCGACACGGTTCGTCGCCGCCATCACGATGATCCCCTCGTTCACGCCAAAGCCGTCCATCTCGACAAGCAGCTGGTTGAGCGTCTGTTCTCTCTCGTCATGGCCGCCGCCCATGCCTGTACCCCTGCGCCTCGCAACCGCGTCGATCTCGTCGATAAACACGATACAGGGCTGATGCTTCTTCGCCTCCCCGAACAGATCCCGGACACGGGACGCGCCGACGCCGACGAACATCTCCACAAAATCAGAGCCGGATATGCTGAAAAACGGAACGCCCGCCTCTCCGGCCACCGCCTTCGCGAGCAGCGTCTTGCCCGTGCCCGGAGGGCCTACGAGGATCACGCCTCTGGGGATGCGCGCGCCTACCTGAAGGAATTTCGAAGGTTCCTTCAGAAATGAAACAATCTCCTCAAGATCCTCTTTCTCCTCCTTCAGCCCGGCGACGTCCTTGAACGTCACACGCTTCGCGTCCGGCGTCACCATCCGCGCGCGGCTCTTCCCGAAATTCATCATCCGCTTGTTGCCGCCGCCCGTCTGCCGGTTCATCGTGCTGATGAAAAACACCAGGAGCACGCTCATCAACAGCATAGGAAGGAACATAGTCAGGACGAGGCTTTCGCGTACCACCTCTTCCACCTCGACCGTCACATTGTCGTACTCCTTCAGTTCCTCCTCCGCCGTCCGCACATCCGTGACATTGACATACCGGATATCTCCCGTGGCAAGCACCACGCGAAGCACGCCGGTCGGAACCTCCCTGTTCGGCGTAATCTGGATCTGCACCACCTCGCCCCGATCCAGAGCTTCCTCCAGTTCCCGGCGGTTCCACGTCTGGCTCTCCTCCAGCTTGTCGCGGAAGGTGAGTACCAGAAGCACAATGACCAGGATCCCGACCAGGTAAAAAACCATACTCTTAGCATTTCTGTTCAAAGAACATTCATCTCCTTCTGCTTTCCATATCCGCTTTGCCTCACCGCGGATATGGCTCCGTCTGCTGCAAACAATTTATTCTTCTATAAATTCTACAATTCCGATAAACGGCAGATTCCGGTATTTCTGAGCGTAATCGAGCCCATAGCCGACCACGAATTCATCCGGGATCTCAAAACCGGTATAGTCCACCCTGATATCCGTCACGCGGCGGTCCGGTTTGTCCAGCAGCGTACACAACCGCAGGGACTTCGGATTCCGCGTCCCCAGATTCTCCAAGAGATAAGAAAGCGTCCGCCCCGAATCCACGATGTCCTCGACCACCAGCGCATTCTTCCCGTCCAACGGCTCATCCAGATCCTTGTTGATCCGGACATTTCCGCTCGACTCCGTGCCGTTTCCATAGCTGGATACCGACATGAAATCCAGCGTCACCGGCACCGTGATCCGTTTCGCCAGCTCACAGGTAAAAAAAGCGCTTCCCTTGAGCACGCAGATCAGATGTACGCTCTCGCCGGCGTAATCCCTGCTGATGCGCGCGGCCATCCCTGCAATGCGCTCATTTACTTCCTGTTCCGTCAGTAAGATCCGTATTTTTTCCTTCATGCCCGCTCTCCTCCAACTGTACTTTCAGAACTGTTTCCGTATCTTCCGTGACTTTTGCCGCCTCGCTGATCCGACAGCCGATCGCCCAGAGCACATGCGGCCCGTCCGTCAGCAGCCAGACGCGGTCCCTCTGATCTCTGGGAACCTTGCAGTCGATCAGATAATCCTTCAGCTTCCTGCGCCCGCCCGCCGCGTTTATGACCAGATAATCGCCCGTCCGCCGTGTGCGAAGCTGCAGCGCATTATAGTTGATTGTATCACAAGAAAGCCATTTCGTATACTTTTTTTCTACGATTTGGCACATGAGCCCCGGGGAATTCTCCAGAAACTCATATTTGAGCCGCCACCCGTCCACACAGAGACTGCCGGACCTCGCCGCCTTTCCCGGACAAACCGAGATCTCCGCTTCCGTCGCGGCCGCCGCAGATATGTCTGTCACGTGTGTCGCCGTCCGTCTGCCAGCCGCCCCCGGTACAGGGATCGTCTGTATCTCTGCTTCCGGCGGTTCGCTCACGCCGTCCGAAACCGTGGCATTCTTCTTTATCAGCCGCACGATCCCGTCCTCGCGCACTGCCCTCAGGCCTCCCGGCAGTCTGAGCTCCTTCCCGCAGTCCAGGCCGCACAGACGCAGAAGCGCCCGCAGATGTATGCTCCCGAAATCCCGCGTACCGCCGCACATGGAAACCGCAGCCTTCAGCAGTTCCTCCCGGATCAGGGCATCCTGCCGCAAAAGCGCATCCAGCTCCACACAGACGCTGTCCCCGTCCCGCCGGACGCAGGCTTTCGCGGCGGCGGCTGTCATACGGTCAAGATATTCCTGCACCTGCCTCAGACGCTCTGCGGCCCCGGCGATATGCTCCGCTGCCCGCCCGTTCAATTCCTGCTCCATCTGAGGAAGAATCGACAGACGGATACGGTTTCGCGTATACTCCTGCTGCAGGTTTGTGCGGTCAGTCCTCCAGGGAAGTCCAGCCTCCGTCAGGATCTGCTCGATCCTCTCCCGGTCCGTAAAAAGAAGCGGGCGGATAAGCTCTCCCCGGACGGGGCTCATGCCTCCGAGTCCCCGAAGGCCGCTGCCCCGCGCCAGGTTCCAGAGAACTGTCTCCGCCTGGTCATCCCGGTTGTGCGCCACCGCGACGCGCTGCGCCCCGCACTCTTCCATCACCTCGCGAAAGATCCGGTAGCGCTCTCTGCGCCCGGCTTCCTCGATCGAGATCCCCTCCGCGCGGGCGAGTCGCTCCACCTGCGCATGTACGACACGGCAAGGCACACCGAGCCTTCCGCACAGCTTTCGCGTGAATCCGGCGTCCTCCAGGCTCTCCTCCCCGCGCAGCCCGTGCTCCACATGTACAACGCTCAATTCAAACGGAAGCTGTCTGCGGTACTCGCACAGCACATAGAGCAGGCATACGGAATCCGCGCCGCCGGAGACACCGGCGATCACATGCATTCCCTCTTCGATCATATGATATTTTCGGATCGTATCAAAAATGTCCGGCACACTCGCCGCTCCTCTGTCCATCTGCTCCATATCTCCTGACGCCGTCCTCTTCCCGTCCTCCCCATATCCCCTGACACTGTCTTCCATATCTGTCTTTCAAGCCCGGATTTTTCTGCCAGCCTGTCCGCGGCCTCGCTTTCCTTCTGTCAGCTTTTCCGTCTGCCCTGCCGTTCACTTCTCCCAGATCGTCCCGACCAGGATCGTCATATCGTCCCTCGCCTGCAGCTTCTGCATCAGGTAAACCTTCTCCATCAGCCGTCTGGCGTATTCCTTCGCGTTCCTGGTGGCGCTTCTGCCGATCAGCTCTGCCATGCGCCGCTCGCGTCCTTCCTCGGGCAGCGCCTCCAGAACGCCGTCCGTCATCATGACAATGCTGCTGCCCGCGGTAAGCTTCCGGTGCATACTCTCATAATCCGACTGCTGCATCACTCCCGCCGGAAACGCGCCGGACGAGATCACCTCGATCTCATTTCCCTGGCAGAGAAATGTGGATGCCGCCCCCGACTTGATGATATCGCAGTCCGCGCTGTACAGATCAACCATACAAAGATCGATCGTCGAAAACATCTGCTGCTGATTCTGCAAAAGCATGCACGAATTGATCATGCGCACAGCAGTCTCCTGCGGAAAACCGGCATCCAGAAACTGCTCCAGCAGTTCGATGACCTTCTCGCTCTCCCGACAGGCCGCTACTCCGGAGCCCATGCCGTCCGCCAGACTCATGACGATCTTGCCCGTATCCTTCTGTAAAAACGCGTAATTGTCCCCGGAGACCATCTCCCCGGCTTTTGTGATTCTGGAAATTCCACAGAAAATCTGGTATTTTGTGTCCTGCACAAAATGAAAATTGGCCGGCTTTTCATCCACCGCCGCGCGGCAGTTCCAGGCAGGCCGCATCTTCTCACCGCAGCAGTCGGACAATGCGTCCGCAATCGACTTCGCCGACACGCACACATGCCTGTCCGCCCGGAGCAGAAGATAGATCTCCGTCCGCGCGTCGTCGCAGACAAACACCCGGACATTCTGCAGCTCGACATCAAGATAGCGAAGCTCCCTCCTCAGTTTTTTCCGGATCCGGTTCTCCCTCTCCGGCGCGCCCGCAAATCCGTCCGCCACGCGCCGCAGAAGCTCCGCCGTCTGAAAGATCTGCTCGCCGGCCGCCGTGCGCTGCTCCAGCATCCGATTGTTCCACATCAGCTCTGTCCGGGCCTGTCCGTAGCTGTCGCGCATCACGTCCGTGAGGAGCTCCGGATACACGCACCGCGCCTCCAGCCTCTGTCGGACTTCTCCGCCCGGCTCCCCGTCGCTTCGCACCCCTTCAAGCACATCGTAAAAAACCTGACAGCTGTCGAAATACTGATTCTCCCAGCACAGTCCGCTTCGGCTGCACTCCGCGCAGACCTGCTCCTTCACTTCCCGGAACAGCCTTTCCAGATCCACATCGCCCAGCCGCTCCTTCTGACACGGCATGGCCTGAAACAGGCCGGACAGCCCGTAAAACGCCTCCGCGTACCTCTCCAGCTGCTCTTTCTCCGGCCTCGGCCAGACCGAAGCGTCAAATTTCTTCCTCGCCGGGCCCATTCCGGCCAGCCGCGCCCGAAGCGCTGCCCATCCGGACAACCCCACGCCCGAAACCGATAACGCACACATATCGAATCCTCCCCTTCTTCACTCGCGTTCTCCGCCTGCTTTCCGGCTCCGAAACGCTCTGACGCCGACGCGGGATCCCCGCCTCGTCCGCGCGCTCCGACACCTCAGCGACCAGTATAACGGATTCGGACTGCGATATGTGTCAAATTCTCGTGTCTGTAAAAATTAATTATGAGAACTGCGCATAAAAAAGGTACCGCAGGATTGCTGTTCTGCGATACCCTCAGCATTCATCAGCTAGTTTTCCGCCTGAAACAGGATCTCATCCTCATAGACCAGACCAAGCTTTTCTCTTGCGACCTTCTCGATATACTCCGTCGATCCGACATAGTCATGGAGATTCTCGATCTCGCCCGCGCGCAGCTCTTCGTCGTTGATCTGCTCCTGAAGCTCACTCTTGCGCGCCTCATACTGCCTGTTTTGTGTGCTCAGCTTCTGGCTCTGAACGAGAAGCCCTATCAGCAGCACCATGACAACCAGAGCAATCGCAGCCATCCCCATTCTGTTACCGCTGCTCGGTTTCTTTCTCCTTTTGGCCATAACAGTTACCCCTTATTTTTTTCATAAATGTATTGTAACCGTTTTTTTCCACAATTTCAATTGTTTTCTGCCAAAATCGACAAGTTTTTTTCAGCGGCAGCGACAAAAACCGCAGGATCATCCGAAAAGTCCATTTGAGTGACAGGAAAAGCCGCGAAAGAAGCCATACGACCCGCTCGCTGAACAAAAAATGATACAGAACCGCCCCAATCCCGATCCCGACTGCCACATAGCCCCGGATCACGCCGTCTGTATAGAAAAAGGCGAGGCAGAACGTGAGAAAGCCCGCCGCGAGCCAGAACAGAAAGTCCTCGGCCGAGACCGCGGCTGTCCCGTGCGCGAAGGCTCTGCGCAGCGCGCGGAGCAGGTCATAGGCCAACGTCAGGCACGCCCCATGAAGCACAGACAGCAGGAACACGATCGTTTCCTGCCGTATGACCTCGCTCATCATTTGAACAGCCTCTTCATGACAGCGCCCTTTTTCGCCGGGTTGCTGCCGGAATAAGTCAGGCTGTCCATGCAGCCTTCCATCTCCACCTCGCCCTGCTCCAGCATCAGCCTGGCAATGTGGAGATCCCTGCCCTTCACGGTGAGCCTCCCCTGCTCCGTTTCCAGCACGATGGAGTTCTCGTCAAAAGAAATCACGTCCGTCACTCCCGTGGCGCTTCCCTTTTTCCTGTCATCCCATAGAATGCTGTGCGGCTTCCCATTCTTCTTTTCTTCCATCCCGCGCTCCGCAACATACCGCTTTCTTTCTATTTTATGAGAGGACGCCGCCGCATATTCCACCGGGAAACCGGAATCAGACCGCGTCCGGCGAACGCCTTTGCGAAACCATTCCTGGCGTGATCTGATCCGATCTGCGGTCTGTCCCGGTTCGCGTCCCGCCTCAGTCCGCGGTCTGCCCCGGTCCATGTCCTGCGTTCTACAGATAGCGATACATCTCAGACGCCTCTTCCTTGCGAACCGTCTCCTGCACGGAAAGCACCTCGACCTTCACGGCCTTTCCGCCGAACTGGATCTCGATCTGATCGCCCTCCTTCACGGACGCCGACGCTTTCGCGGGTTTTCCGTTCACAAGCACCCTCCCGGCGTCACAGGCTTCGTTCGCCACCGTGCGGCGCTTGATCAGTCTCGATACCTTCAAATATTTATCCAATCTCATATGAATTCCTTTCCTTACGCAGGCCTGTCTTTCATCGGACGGACGCTTTTCCTGTCCGCCGCGCGGCCTGCATGCTGCGACAGCAGCTGATTTCCCTGAGCAGGCCTGCGCACAAAAAACGAGCTGCTGCACATCGCGCAGCAGCCCGCATTTTATTTACCCGAGCCTGATTAGTTCAGCATATCCTTAAGAGCCTTGCCAGCCTTAAACTTCGGGGACTTGGAAGCCTTGATCTTCATCTTCTTGCCGGTGAGCGGGTTTCTTCCCTCTCTTGCAGCGCGCTCGCTAACCTCAAACGTGCCGAAACCAACAAGCTGAACCTTCTCGCCGCTCTTGAGCTGCTCAGCAACTACATCTGTGAAAGCCTTCAGAGCCTTCTCAGCGTCCTTCTTGGACAGTTCTGTCTTCTCTGCGATTGCTGCAACTAATTCTGTTTTATTCATGGTAGTTTCCTCCTCTGAATCCGATCTGCCATACAATACACAGGCAGATCATGGTATCTTGGTGAACCGGAATCTCTTTTGCCCCGGCCCTGTATCTATTTATATAATGATATACCCGATTTGTCAAGGATTTCCTTGATTATTGGCGAAATTATATGCTTTCCCGGCCTACGCTTCCCTGAAACATACTTCAGGATACGCTCCGCAGCAGGTTCACAGCATCCCGTTGATCATCGCGAGCACCTGCTCGCCGAGCGCTGCCGATTTCGCGTCCGCGTCCTCAAGCGATGTGCCCTTGACGCCGTAATAGAACTTCACCTTCGGTTCCGTGCCGGACGGGCGCACGCACAGCCATGCGTCGTCGGTCAGCTCATAGTAGAGCACGTTGGAGGACGGAAGCCCGGTCGGCTTCACCGCGCCCGTCGCGACATCCGTGATCGTGTCCGCCTTGTAATCGCGCACCGCCGTCACCTGATATCCGCCAATCTCTTTCGGCGCGTTGTTTCTCAGCGTCTCAAGGATCTCCTGAATCTTCTGCAGTCCCTCGATGCCCTTGAGCGTGATCGTCTTGATGTCGTCCTTATAGTAGCCATAGCGCTCATACAGCTCGATCATCGCGTCCCAGAGCGTCTTACCCTGCGCCTTGTAGAACGCGGCAGCCTCCGCGAGCGCCATCGAGGCGACAATCGCGTCCTTGTCGCGCGCATGCGTGCCGATCAGGCAGCCGTAGCTCTCCTCGAAGCCGAAAAGGTACGTGCCCTTGCCGTTTTGTTCAAAGCCGAGGATCTGCTGGCCGATATATTTGAAGCCGGTCAGCACCTCGATAAGGCCTGCCCCATAATACTTTGCGATGGCGTCCGCCATATTTGTCGTCACGATCGTCTTGATCAGGACGCCGTCATCCGGCAGCCCCTTCACCGCCTTCATCTGGCCGATCTCATAGTCCGCCAGCAGGCAGCCCGACATGTTGCCGGTCAGCGTGTGGTACTCTCCGGTCTTCGCGTCCTTCACGCGCACACCGAGCCTGTCCGCGTCCGGATCGGTCGCGAGCACGAGATCCGCGTCGATCTCCTTCGCGAGCTTCAGACCGAGCGCGAACGCCTCCTCCGCCTCCGGATTCGGGTAGCTGACGGTCGGGAATTCTCCGTCCGGCTTCTCCTGCTCCGGCACCACATACACATGCTCGAAGCCGAGCTCCTTCAGCACACGGCGCACCGGGATGTTGCCCGTGCCGTGCAGCGGCGTGTAGACGATCTTAAGGTTCTTGCTCTCCTGCGCGATCGTCTCCGGGTGGAGCACCCGGCTCTTAAGCTGCGCGATGAAGGCGTCGTCGATCTTCTCTCCGATCACCTCGTAGAGTCCCGCCCTGACCGCGTCCTCCTTGCTCATCGTCTTCGCCGCGGTGTAGTCCGTGATCGCCTTCACCTCAGCCATGATCCCTGTGTCATGCGGCGGCGTGATCTGCGCGCCGTCCTCCCAGTAGACCTTGTAGCCGTTGTACTCCGGCGGGTTGTGGCTCGCCGTGATGTTGATGCC